>CAIYOE010000235.1 GCA_903927775.1 uncultured Micrococcales bacterium
CACAATCGCTGCAACCATCGCCTATGTGGTTGCTCATTACTGGTTGGGACACGCGATACCATTTCTGGCCGTGACTGTCACAATCGCGTCACTAGGCCTGACCCGCGATGCCCGCCCGCGGCGAATTGCGCAGACCGCGGCCGGCATGGTTACGGGTATTGCACTAAGTGAAGCCATGCTTTTGGCCTTCGGCAAGGGTTACTGGCAGATGCCGGCGCTGATTCTTTTAGTGCTGCTGCTTGCTCGGTTCGTTACCAATAGCTCCACTTTTGCTCTGGCGGCGGCCACACAATCCGCTTTGGTTTATATGACAGTTGCGCCTGCAGGCGGTCCTTTTATGCGCTCCTTCGATGGATTAATTGGTGCCGCGGTTTCTCTTCTGGCAACGGCCCTGATTCCTCGAGACCCGCGAGGTTTGGCTCGGACAGACGCCCAAAAGCTTTTCGAGGTATTCCTGGAATCCCTTGAGGCCATCAAGGTGGCTTTGAAAAACAGCGATGTGCAAACCGCGGACGCAACCTTGAACACCGTGCGACGCACCCAGCCACTGATTGATAACTGGCGAATGAGCCTGGATTCGGCGATTGCGATTAGCCGAATCTCGCCGTTTTTGCGCAAGTACCAGGAAGAACTTCGTGGCCAGCTGCGCCTGATGCGCGGCATGGATTTGGCCACCCGAAACCTGCGAGTTGTGGTTAGGCGAATCGACTTTCTGATTCGCGACGGCCAGCGCAGACCCTATCTGGTGGAACTGATTGAACAGATTGAAGCGGGCGTTGTGACCCTGAGGCAGGGCATCGATGACCCCGAGCAAGAGCACGAAGCTCTGGAAATGTTCTTAGAGATCATTCACCAGCTGGACCCAAAGAAGTTTGGGATCGCCGATCAACTGCGCGAGGCCAGTGTTCTGCTGTTGCTTCGCCCGCTGTTGGTAGATCTTCTTTGCGCCGCCGGCATGCCAGCCGAAGAAGCCAAGGCAGAGTTGCCGGTTATTTAGAACCGGAAACGATTTGCGGTGTGCCGGTTATTTAGAACCGGCAACAATATTCGGTGTGCCGGTTAGTTAGGCGCCACTGAGTCCCAGGCCACGGTGATTTCCCCGAGTCGCCAGCGCTTGGAATCTTGTTTTACTGGCCAGCCCGCGTCGGTCATGCTTTTGCAAACCGCCAGCCAGCGTTGGCTCGAACCAAATACACCAAGCGGTGCGTGGGTGCTCCAGTAAAGGTCTAGGTCCTGCAAAAAGCGGTGAATCTGCTGTCCTTGCACATTGTGGTGAATCAGGGCCTTTGGCAGTCGTTCGGCAACTTTGCTGGGGTTAACTAGCCCGGCCAATCTGAGTGAAACGGTGAACCACAGCGGTTTTTCGCGATCCAGAGTGACCCAACTGGCCAGGCGGCCTATCTCGTCGCAGGTGCCTTCAATTAATATTCCGGTCTCGCTGAGTCTGGATTGCATCAGAGCCCAGGCAGCGACTACTTGAGACTCATCGTATTGACGCAAAACATTGAACGCTCGGATCAGGTCGGCGTTTGCTCCTTTACCAAAACTCTCCGGCAGGGGAGTCTCAAACCCGCCCAGCGTGAAATGCAGTTGTTCGTGAGCAACTGCGAGTCCGCGTTCAACGCGTTCGCGGTCAATCTCTACGCCAACCACTCGAGTCTTTGGATTAACGGTTTGGCATCGAGCCAACAGTTCCACGGCGGTGATTGGGCTCCCACCGAATCCCAAATCCACAACGATGGGGGCATCGGTGGTTTTCAACACGCTCAGGGTGCAAAGGTAGCGGTCAACGCGACGCAACCGGTTTGGATTGGTTGTGCCGCGGGTTACTGTTCCCACCGGTTTTTTGACTGCCACGGGTTCAAATTTAGCCAACTAAACTTGGAGACATGTCACACGAATACTCTCTTATTCTTTTGCGCCACGGCAATTCCGTCTGGAACCAGGAAAACCTCTTCACCGGTTGGGTAGACGTGGATCTGAGTGACCAGGGTCGTGCCGAAGCCAAGCGCGCGGGCGAGCTCTTGGCCGAATCCGGTATCAAGCCAGACCTGCTCTATACCTCGCGTCTAAAGCGCGCTATCAACACCGCTCACATCGCTTTGAACGCGGCCGAGCGGTCTTGGATCGACGTAAAGCGCGACTGGCGTCTAAACGAGCGCCACTACGGGGCGCTTCAGGGCAAGGACAAGGCTCAGACTTTGGCCGAATACGGCCCCGAGCAGTTCCAGATCTGGCGTCGTTCTTTCGACGTACCGCCTCCACCAATCGACGACGCAAACGAGTTCTCGCAGGCGCACGATGAGCGTTATGCAAATCTAGGCGAGAACATCCCAAAGACCGAGTGCCTAAAGGATGTCTTGGTTCGTATGATGCCGCTTTGGAACGACGAAATCAAAGCAGACCTCACCAGTGGCAAGACCGTATTGGTCACCGCCCACGGCAACTCGCTTCGCGCTTTGGTCAAGCACCTAGATGGAATCAGCGATGAAGACATCGCGGAACTGAACATTCCAACCGGCATCCCACTGGTTTACAAGCTGGATGCAGACTTTAAGCCGGTTGTTGCAGGTGGCGAATACCTGGATCCAGAGGCCGCCGCAGCCGGAGCCGCCGCCGTAGCGGCTCAGGGCGCCAAGAAGTAACCTCAAGTCCTAACAAAAAACCTCCCGTGCGAATCCGCTCGGGAGGTTTTTGTTATTGAAAACTTATTAGTCGTTCTCGTGCCACTCACCGGTGGTCAGGTAGGAGACCTTGGTGCTGATCTCAACCACGTGGTCTGCAAAACGCTCGTGGTATCGGCTTGCCAGAGTTACGTCCACGGTGTACATGGCGTTTTCTTTCCAGTCGTCTGCCAAAACGATGTCGAACACGCCTCGGTGAAGTTCGTCTACTCGGGCGTCTTCGGCCTGGATTTGACGTGCTAGGTCGACATCGGTGTTAGCTAGCAAAGTGGTTACCTTGCGAGCTAGTTCGACATCGAGGGAACCCATTTCTTCGAAGGTGGTTCGAAGCGATTCCGGCACGGCTGAACCTGGGAAACGGTAACGGGCAATCGCGGCGATGTGCCCTGCAAGAGCGCCCATGCGCTCCAAAGATGCGCTGATGCGCAGCGCGGAAACTAATACTCGAAGATCGCGAGCGACAGGAGACTGTTTCGCCAGCACTCGGATGACTAGCTCGTCTAGAGCCAGAGCACGATTTTCGTTTGCCTCGGCAAGTGCGATTGCTTCATCGGCTAGCGTCACGTCGTTGTTCAAGAACGCCTTGGAGGCTTTCTCCATGATGTTGGTTACCGACTCGGCGATTTCTACCAGTCGTGTCTGGACGTCGGTTAATTGATTCTGAAAAACTTCGCGCATTTAGAGCTCTCTTTCTACGTTTCTCATCAAAGTTCCCAGCCAACTGTTAACGAGGTAAAAACATTGTCTAAACTCCGTGGTAATTGCTGGAACCTCTAGGAATGACAGCATACTCTCCTAGGCAATATGTCTTAGGCTGAATCCCAAATACATGGTTTGTTAACCATTTGAACAGTTGCTTTGCATTTGGTTAACCGTATGCGCAAAGCAAGAAGGGTCCGGCGTGCTACAGATGACGGACGATAACGCTATTTCCCAAGAAATCAGCGATCTACTGGATGTTCTGGATGCAGCCAGCCTGATAATCGACAACCAGGGCACGGTAATACGCGCCAGCTCCACCGCGATCCAACTCGGCCTTGTGTCATCTAATCTTCTTGTTCATCGCTCTCTCTCGGAACTCGTAGGCCGCGCTCGAGCTAGCCGAACTCCTATGGATGCAGAGTTTGAACTTGTCACCGGAATGCGTGGAGAACGAAGCTACGTTTATGCTCGAGCCGGACGTATCGATGGCAAGCACATTCTGCTGCTGGTTGAAGACCGCACCGAAGCCCGTCGCGTGGATGAAACCCGCCGTGACTTCATTGCAAATATCTCCCACGAGCTCAAGACCCCCATCGGTGCTATTGGGCTTCTAGCAGAGGCACTTGTAGAAGGCGCGGACGACCAAGACATGGTCAAGCGTTTTGCGGCCAACCTGCAACGCGAGAGTATACGACTAGCCAACCTAGTTCAGGACATCATCCAGTTATCAAGAGTTCAATCCGCCGACACCAGCATGAACTTTGGCCCGGTCGATCTTGCCGGCGTAATCCACGATGCGGTGGAGCGCAACCAGGTGATGGCCGATAAAAAGGGAATTAAGTTCAAGGTTTCGACACCCCAAGGGCATGTGGTTTATGGCGATGCCGAAGCGCTGGGCATGGCGATTAAGAATCTGATTGAGAACGCAATCATTTACAGCGACGAATCCGGCCAGGTTGGTGTTGGTCTGCGTTCGGTAAAGGGCGTTGCCGAAATCACTGTGATCGACAGCGGTATCGGTATCAGCGTCGAAGACCAAGAACGCATCTTCGAGCGTTTTTACCGAGTTGACCAGTCTCGCTCGCGACAAACCGGCGGAACCGGCCTAGGTTTGGCAATCGTGAAGCACGTGGCCCTCAACCACCGCGGGGAGGTCCGGCTTTTTAGTCAGCCCGGTACCGGCTCAACCTTCACCCTCCGTATCCCAGAAGTCCCATCCCAGCTAACCGAAAACGGTAAGGATAAAGAATGACAAAAGTTCTAGTAGTAGAAGATGAGCAGTCGCTTAGAGAGCCGCTAGTTTACCTACTGCAAAAAGAGGGCTACACAGCAGTTGAAGCCGAGGACGGAATCAAGGCTGTGGCGCTTTTCGAAAGCGAAAACCCAGATTTGATTTTGCTTGACCTGATGTTGCCCGGCAAGAGTGGTAGCGAGGTTTGCCGAATCATCCGTGCAACCAGCAACGTGCCGATTATCATGCTGACCGCCAAGGACTCCGAGATCGACAAAGTTGTCGGCCTCGAGATTGGTGCTGATGACTACGTGACCAAGCCTTATTCCACTCGCGAACTGCTCGCTCGTATGAAGGCCGTGCTTCGCCGCCGCGTTGAACCAGCAGTGGTTGCCACCAACATCATCGAGGCCGGTCCAGTAACCATGGATGTGGAGCGCCACCAGGTGTTCGTTCACGGCGAGAAGGTGTCCATGCCTCTCAAAGAGTTCGAGCTACTTGAGCTCTTGCTTGAGAACGTGAACCGTGTCCTCACCCGTGGTCAGATCATTGACCGCGTTTGGGGAAGCAACTACTACGGCGACACCAAGACCCTGGATGTCCACATCAAGCGCATCCGCAGCAAAATCGAAGACGACCCGGCCCGCCCAGTTCACCTGCTAACCGTGCGCGGATTGGGATACAAGTTCGAGGTCTAATACTTTTCTGAACAATTAGTAAATCCCGCTCAGCTTTCCTGAGCGGGATTTCTGGTTAAGAGTATTAGTTACTTGGGCTGGCCGAAGGGCTGGCAACCGGGGTGGCGCTCGGCGCCATGGGTGCGGCGCTGGCGAAACCGGCGACCAAGTCCTTGTAGTAGCCGATAGTGCCGTCGAGCACCGGTACCTCGATTGCCTGCCAAGTGCCAGCTACAGAAACCTGAAGCTTAAAAAGCGCTCCAACCTTGCCCGAAAGAGCAAGTTCGCTGGAGTGGATCACGCCATCGCTGCCCGCGTAACCAAAGGCGGCAACACTGTTCGCTGCTACATCGATGGTCTGGGTCTTGGAGTTGTCGCCATCGACCTGGAAAGCCACCTGCTGTGCCTTGGTGCCACCATTGATTACCGAGCCGTAAAGCTCGTAGGTGGTGCCATCGGTGAGTACCAAAAAGTTACGAAGGTCTACCTGCTGGTTGCGGTCCGGGTGGAAATCGATTCCGGAGCCGTCGCTAGGAGCGTAGCTCTGGAGGCTTTCTGGGGCTGGGTTGAAACTGCAACCTGCGGCCGACAAAAGTACCGCGGCGGTTACTGCAACTGCAGCAAGCTTACGAACTAGCAAAATTCCTCCTGAAAACAGCGCTAAGCGCCCTCCCATTTTACCCCTATAAATCAAGCCGTTCTGTGGTAAAATGAACTTTTCGAGAGGGAATCCTTAATGCGTTTTGAAGTTGGAGAGACCGTAGTTTATCCACACCACGGTGCGGCCCAGATTATAGAAAAGGCTGATCGCACTGTGCGCGGAGAAACTCGCGCCTACTTGCAACTTAAGGTTGCCCAGACTGAGCTGACCATTTGGGTGCCTCAAGAGAACGTAGAAATGGTCGGTGTACGAGACGTAATCGACAACGACGGCGTTGAGCAGGTCTTTGGTGTTCTAAAGGCAGACTTCATCGAGGAGCCAACCAACTGGAGTCGCCGTTACAAGGCCAACCTGGAAAAGCTTGCCTCTGGCGATGTCGTTAAGGTTTCCGAAGTTGTTCGCGACCTTTGGCGTCGTGACCAGGATCGCGGTCTTTCTGCTGGCGAGAAGCGCATGTTGGCAAAGGCTCGTCAAATTCTTGAATCCGAGTTGGCCTTGGCTCGCAAGCTCGATGAGCTAGGGGCAACCGCTCTGCTAGACCAGGTTTTGGCTTCCTAGTTTTTTCTTCTAAGGCACTTGGGGTAACCATGCGCGATGTTTTAGTGGTGTTGGTTGCCGCTGGTTCTGGCACTCGGCTGGGTGCGGGCATCCCTAAAGCACTGGTCAATTTGGCTGGCAAACCGCTGTTTGAACACGCCCTGCAGAGCATCTTGGCGGTGCCGAACCTGTTTCAGGTGGTTATAGCGGTTCCGGCCGATCACCACCAAGACTTCGCCCCGGTCGCTGCCCGTTATTCAAGTGCCGATGTCAACGTCGTTTTGGTGGCCGGCGGTGAAACGCGCCAGCAATCCATAGCCAACGCTCTAGCCGTTGCTCAAAGCGGACACAAAATCACTCTGGTTCACGATGCCGCCCGCGCCATGGCTAGCACCGCGCTTTTTGAGCGCGTCGGTTCTGCGGTGCGCGAGAGCGGAGCGGGTGTGCTCCCCGTGTTGCCTGTTGTAGACACCATCAAACTCGCTCAAGCTGAACTGATCATCGACACCGTGGACCGCACCCACCTGAGAATCGCTCAGACACCACAGGGTTTTCCATCGGTGGAATTGGCGGCGGCCTATGCCCAGGCGGCAAAGCTACCCGAGGTGGAATACACCGATGACAGCTCGCTTTACTCAGCATCCGGGCGCCAAGTCATTAGCGTGATCGGCGAGGCCAAGGCCTTCAAAATCACCACGCAGCCAGATCTAGCAGCCGCCGAACAGCATTTCCAAAGCACGCTTCGCACCGGAATCGGAACCGATGTTCACAGATTTGCAGCCGATGGCCGCAAGCCACTGATTTTGGCGGGCATTGAATGGCCTAATGAGGTTGCGCTTGAGGGGCACAGCGATGGCGATGCCGTGGCCCACGCTGTTGTCGATGCCCTTTTGGCGGCTGCCGGACTCGGCGACATCGGCGGCAATTTTGGAGTGGACCGCCCCGAATACGCTGGCGCAAGTGGCGAGGTCTTTATCCGCGGCACGCTTGAGCTGCTGGCAAGCAACGGTTGGAGCGTACAAAACGTGTCGGTGCAGCTGATTGGTAACCGCCCAAAGGTGGCGCCAATGCGCGAGGCGGCTCAGGCTCGAATGACCGCTCTGGTTGGTGCACCGGTAACTATTGGGGCAACCACCACCGACGGTCTTGGTTTCCTTGGAAACAGTGAGGGCGTGGCGGCAGTAGCCACAGCGCTCATCTCGGGTAGCGCAAAGTAGGCTAACCCTGTGAGCCTGCACCTTTACGATTCCCACTCTCGATCCACCCGTGCGTTTGAGCCACTGGTTCCAGGGCAGGTG
>CAIYOE010000236.1 GCA_903927775.1 uncultured Micrococcales bacterium
ATGTCGCGGGCGTTCACCGCGTCAAGCTGCCGCCCCAATAGCTCGATAGTGATTTCCTGTCGAGCAACCAGCGGTCCGCAATCCAAAACCACACCATTGCCCACAAACAGAGGAAGTGGAATCTCATCGATGCGCTTGGTGTCGTTGTCAAAGTGGTAGGGGGCATCAACGTGGGTGCCGGACTGACTGCCCATACTCACGCTCATCAGGTTGAAGCCGTCGCGTTCAATCGTGGAGTGTTGCTCCAAGTGAGGTGCTGGGTCCCCAGGGTAAACCTGGGTCTCAGAGGTTACGGGGTGCGAGAGGTCAACGACACGAACTATCTTCATGAGAAAAAACTATTGCCTCTAGGTCAAGATGGGAATAGCATTCCCGTAAGTGTTGAAAACCCGCAGTAATTGAGAGGACCCGTATGAGCAACGTAGCTCAGAATTCCAAGCCAAAAATCACCGAAATCGAAGGGTTTGGAATCGATACGATTCCCGACGCCGACAGAACTTCCACTCCGTGGGACCTATTCCGCATTCAATTCGGCGGAGCAAATACTTTTGCCACCGTCTTGCTGGGTACCTTCCCAATCGCTTTCGGTCTCTCGTTCTGGCAGGGCGTTGGCTCGGTAGTGCTCGGTGTAATGGTCGGAACCCTATTCCTAATGCCAATGGGAATCTTTGGCCCTCGTACCGGAACAAACAATGCGGTTTCTTCTGGCGCACACCTTGGAGTTCGCGGCCGCATCGCTGGTTCGTTCCTGTCGCTACTAACCGCAATCGCGTTCTATTCGATCTCGGTTTGGGTGGGTGGAGACGCCCTGGTTGGCGCGTTTGTGAAGCTCTTTGGCGCAACCGACTCGCAGGGTCTACGAATCTTCCTTTACGCGCTAATCGGTCTGATTGTGGTCGTGGTCGTAGTGTTTGGTTACCAGTTCATGCTGTTCGTGAACCGCATCGCCGTCTGGCTAAACACCGCGCTGATGTTGCTTGCAATCGTCGCATTCGCGGGCGTTTTCCACGCTGACTTTGCGGGAACCCCAGACAAGCTGGCCCTAGGCGGCTTCTGGCCAACCTTTATCCTTTCGGCCCTGATTGCAATGTCTAACCCGATTTCGTTCGGCGCGTTCCTCGGCGACTGGGCTCGTTACATTCCTAACGGCACCTCGAACGCCAAGCTCATGTTGGCAACCCTTGGCGCCCAGGCAATGACCCTGATCCCGTTCATCTTTGGTGTTGCAACCATGACTTTGGTTACTGGCGGCGACTACGTGGTTGGCCTGATCGGCGCTGCGCCAAACTGGTATGCCTACATCATCATCGTGGTGGCGTTCATCGGTGGTCTTTCAACCGGAACCACCTCGCTCTACGGAACCGGTCTTGACTTCTCGTCGGTGTTCCCAAAGCTAAGCCGCGTAAAGGCAACCATTGCTATCGGTTCGGTGGCATTCATCTTCATCGTGGTCGGTCGTCTATTCACCGACTTGCTAGGTGCGGTTAACGGATTCGTTGGTGCCATCGTGGTAACCACCACCCCATGGATGATTATCATGGCGATCGGTTTCTGGAACCGTCGCGGCTGGTACGCGAACGAAGACCTGCAGGTCTTCAACCGTGGCAAGACCGGTGGTCGCTACTGGTTCGAGAACGGCGTGAACTGGCGAGCAATGGGTGCGTGGATTATCGCTGCCGTGCTAGGTCTTCAGTTTGGATACTACCCACCGGTGATCGTTGGTGCGCTAAGCGGCGTGGCCGGCGGAATCGACCTGAGCCTCGTGGTTTCGATTGTCACCGCCGCGGTACTTTACATTGCTGCGCTGTTGATTTGGCCAGAGCCAGACTACGCATTCGGCCCTAAGGGTCCACGCATTGGTCGCAGTACCCAGCGTGAAATCCCAGAAGTTAAGTAGGTAATTGATTGTCTAAACCAGTGCCCCGGGTCAACTCCGGCGACATCATCGGTCAGGTAGATGCGTCTATAGTTCCAAGGTTTGCCGGCCTGGCAACCTTTGCTCGTCTGCCACGCATCGATGAAGTCGCCAAAGCTGACATTGCGGTCGTAGGGATCCCGTTCGATGCGGGAACTTCGTTCCGTCCCGGGGCACGGTTTGGGCCTTCGCACATTCGCGAATCTTCGCGACTGCTTCGCCC
>CAIYOE010000237.1 GCA_903927775.1 uncultured Micrococcales bacterium
CCCAGCATCAACCAGCCGCAGGTGTTTCAGGAAAACGGCCTCGGCGTGACAGTGATCGACTCAACCGACCAGAAAGATCTTGCCACCAAAGCGGCACAGTTGCTTTTTGACAAAGGTTGGAACGTATTGTCTGCGGTTAATTTGCCGGCGACTCTGGGGAGCATCGGTGTTGGCGGTGCAGTAGCGAATACCACCGATGCCAGAACCACCATCTATGCCGTATCGCAGACTGCGCAGTCGGCTGCAACCAAGGTGGCAAAGGCGTTGGGCGACTTTCAAGTGGTGGTTTCGAGTCAGTACGCAGGCCCGATCACAGTGGTGCTGAGCACCGACTATAAGTAAGAACGAGTGTTTTTACCCTGTTTTGTATAACTTTCCAATAACCATGCGGGATATCGGCTTGTAAACGCTTTACTTAAGCGTCCCAAAGGTGGATAGACTCCAAGTAGTCGTTTTCGAGCGGCATTCTTAGAATGCTCGCGAGTCATAGTTACCTCCGGTGCCTATGCGACCCGGCTGGGAGTCTTCCAGCTGTACAACATAGTTACAGGAGCATTACATGGCACAGGGAACCGTAAAGTGGTTCAACTCTGAAAAGGGTTTTGGATTCATCACTCAGGACGGCGGAGCAGACGTATTCGTACACTTCACCGCTATCGAGAGCGATGGCTACCGCGAGCTTAAGGAAAACCAGCGAGTTGAGTTCGACGTGAAGAGCGGCGACAAGGGCCCACAGGCCGACAAGGTTCGCATTATCTAAGCTTCAACCAAAGTTGAATCCTCTCCTTCGGGGGAGGATTTTTCTTTTGCCTAAATTTTGTTAGCGGCTTAGCGTTTGCGTTTGCACTCGATGGCAGAGAGTGCCAAAATGGATTAGCACTCTCATTGTGTGAGTGCCAGAAAATCAACTTATTCCAAACGGGAGAAACCCTAAATGGCAAAAATCATCACTTTCGACGAGGAAGCCCGCCGCGGTCTCGAGCGCGGACTAAACATCCTGGCAGACACCGTAAAGGTAACCCTTGGCCCTCGTGGTCGTAACGTAGTGCTCGAAAAGAAGTGGGGAGCACCTACCATCACCAACGATGGTGTTTCGATCGCCAAGGAAATCGAGCTAGAAGACCCGCTAGAGCGCATTGGCGCCGAGCTGGTTAAAGAAGTCGCTAAGAAGACCGACGACGTAGCCGGAGACGGCACCACCACCGCAACCGTATTGGCTCAGGCGTTGGTTCGCGAAGGTCTACGTAACGTTGCCGCAGGTGCAGACCCAATCTCGCTCAAGCGTGGAATCGACAAGGCTGTTGCAGCCGTAATCGCTCAGCTGATTGCAAACGCAAAGCCAGTGGAGACCAAGGAGCAGATTGCTGCGACCGCAAGTATCTCGGCTGGCGACAGCCAAATCGGCGACCTAATCGCCGAGGCAATCGACAAGGTCGGTCGCGAAGGCGTTGTAACCGTAGAGGAGAGCAACACCTTTGGTATCGACCTTCAGCTAACCGAGGGAATGCGTTTCGATAAGGGTTACCTGAGCGCCTACATGGTGACTGACCCAGAGCGCCAGGAAGCCGTTCTAGAAGACGCCTACGTTCTGATCGCTAACAGCAAGATCAGCAACATTAAGGATCTACTGCCGGTTGTAGACAAGGTAATCCAGGCCAACAAGCCACTGCTTATCATCGCCGAGGACATCGAAGGCGAAGCGCTGGCAACCCTGATCGTGAACAAGATTCGCGGAATCTTCAAGTCGGTTGCCGTCAAGGCTCCGGGCTTCGGAGACCGTCGCAAGGCGATGCTTCAGGACATTGCTATTCTCACCGGTGGTCAGGTTATCTCTGAAGAAGTTGGCCTAAAGCTAGAGAACACCACCCTGGACCTACTGGGTCGCGCTCGTAAGGTAGTTATCACCAAGGACGAGACCACCATTGTTGAGGGCGCCGGAGACCAGGCTCAGATTGCTGGTCGCGTAGAGCAGATCCGCCGCGAGATCACCGCAACCGACAGCGACTACGACCGCGAGAAGCTACAGGAGCGTCTGGCAAAGCTAGCCGGTGGTGTAGCAGTTATCAAGGCTGGTGCAGCAACCGAGGTTGAGCTAAAGGAGCGCAAGCACCGCATCGAGGATGCAGTTCGCAACGCCAAGGCTGCTGTAGAAGAGGGAATTGTTGCAGGTGGTGGTGTTGCACTGCTACAAGCTGGCAAGACCGTATTCGACTCGCTAGACCTAGTTGGCGACGAAGCAACCGGTGCGAACATTGTTCGCGTTGCTATCTCGGCTCCGCTAAAGCAGATTGCGATCAACGCGGGTCTAGAGCCAGGCGTAGTTGCAGAAAAGGTTGCGAACCTGCCTTCGGGTCACGGTTTAAACGCTGCAACTGGCGAGTACGTTGACATGCTGGCTGCCGGTATCAACGACCCAGTGAAGGTTACCCGTTCGGCTCTGCAGAACGCGGCTTCGATCGCCGGTCTATTCCTAACCACCGAGGCAGTAGTTGCCGACAAGCCTGAGCCTGCAGCAGCAATGCCTGCAAACCCAGGTGGAGGCATGGACTTCTAAAGTTCCTAAAAAGCAAAAGGACCAGTCGAAAGGCTGGTCCTTTTGCTTTTTCCGGGATTACGCCAGAAACAGTCGCTGGTTTGCCAGTTCAATTTCGGTGTACTGTTTTGCGGCAAGCGCCAAAGCCTGGCCCAGTTCTCCCAGCTGCTGTTCCACCATTCCGGCCGTGGTTCGCCACCTTGCCGCCAACTCTTGAAAGCTATTTGCAGCTTGCCCCTGCCAGGATCCCTGAAGTGAAACCAACTGAGAATGAAGAATCCCTACATCGGCTTGAAGTTTTTGAATAGTGCTTTGGATCACGCCGTTTGCCGCCATTACCTCTTGGCTGTCAACCAGAAATCGGGTCATGTGTTTCCTTTCGTTTTGCTAATCATCGCTGCAGGTATTTCCGCGCAAAAGAAAAACCCAAGCCCTGTGGAGAACTTGGGTTTTATTCAATCTGTTAGGCACCAGACAGTTCCGGAGCGCCTGAACCTGGCCGCCTCGAGCGACTAGAAAACCACCCTGAACGTGGCCCCGCCGCCCGGAGTTTCAAGCGCAGTAATGGTGGCACCGTGTTGGGCAACGATGGTCGACACGATAGCCAGTCCCAGACCAGAACCACCGGTTTCGCGGTTTCTGGAGTTGTCTGCGCGATAGAACCGCTCAAAAACCTTGGCTCTAAGCTGCTCGGGAATACCTTCGCCATGGTCGCGGACCTCGAGCGTGGTCGATTTACCGTTGCGCTCGATAGCGATCTCAACAGAATCACCAGCTTTGGAAAAGCGACATGCGTTGGCTAACAGGTTGGTTAAAACCTGTCGCAGTTGTCCGGCGTCTCCATCGATGAAAACCTCCGAGTCTTGGTTTAGTGGGTTTCCCGCGAGGTCGGTGAGTTTAATTTCTCGGTTGTTATCGGCGACTGAGGCATCTTTGGCGGCGCGCTGAGCCAATGAAACGAGTTCCACTGGTTCTTTGACTGGCTGCTTGCTGTCATCCAGTCTTGCCAGCGCCAAAAGGGACTCTACTAGGTCTCCCATCCGAATGGCCTCCGACTCGATTCTCTCCATGGCGTCTGCCACGTCGGCTTTTTCGGGCAAAGCACCGATGCGATACAACTCTGCGTAACCGCGAACTGTGACCAGCGGAGTGCGCAGTTCATGTGAGGCATCCGCCACGAATCTACGCATTTGATCCAGAGTTTGGTTGCGGGATTTCATAGCGTTTTCGATGGAGTTCAACATGGTGTTGAGGGACCGATTTATTCGCGAGATTTCGGTTTTGCCAGGTCGCTCCACTAGTCGCTGACCAATGTCGCCATCGGCAACTGCGGCTGCGGTTCGCTCAACCTCGGCAAGTGGTCTTAGAGCCTGGGTGATGATAAGCCAGGTGGCAAGCCCGCTAAGCAAAAGCAAGAGCAGACCAAAACTGGTGCCGATACCGCGGTACTGATCCAGCAGTGCATCGTTGCTGGTGGTGGGCAAAGCCACAACCAGGCTTCCAGGCATGGATTTGAGCGGTACGGCGATTATTCGCCAGGTTTTCCATCCGTATTTTGAGCGAATGCTGGATTCGAAGGGCAGACCGTGATTCGCCAGAACGTAACTCGAGCTGAAACCTGAAAGGTTCGGAACGTCTTGGTTGGCTCTAGTCGAAGAAACTAAGCCAATCAACAGGCTGCCGGAGGTATCCAGGTAGGCGATGTAGTAGTCGCTCGGTAGGCGCGGTAGTTCAAGCTGCCTAGTGGCTAGGCGCTCCTCTAGATTGGCTGGGTCTTCGTGATCTAGGGTCGCGGCGGTAGTCACCAGCAGGGTGTCGATGTTCTGTTGCAGGTATGTGCGCAACAACGAGATCGTGCCAAGGCTCGAAACCACTAGAAGCAAGCCGATCACGGCCATACTCAGGGTGGTTAGTTTTGCTCGGAGCGAGATTCGTTCCCAAGCCAATGTGACACGACCTGGCACGACTAGGCCTTTTTGGTAGACCGGTACATGTAGCCAACACCGCGCTTGGTAATAATCACGGGTTCGGTGGTAAGGAGGTCTAGTTTGCGGCGCAGGTAGGAGACATAGGACTCCACGATTGCGGTGTTACCACCGAAGTCGTAATCCCAGACGTGGTTCAAAATCTGTTCCTTCTTGAGGACCTGGTTGGGGTTGCTCATTAAGAAGTGCAGCAGATTGTATTCGGTGGGGCTTAGGTCTACCAAGGTTCCGTTGGCGTAAACCTCGTGGGCATCGTTGTTGATGCGAACCTCGCCCACTTCAAGAATGGCGTCGTTGCTTTCGGCAGCCTTGGTGCGGCGCAGAATTGCCTGAATACGTGCCACGATCTCGGCCAAGCTGAAGGGCTTGGTCACGTAGTCGTCTCCGCCAACCGTTAGGCCGGTGATCTTGTCTTCGGTTTCATCGCGAGCGGTAAGGAACAAAACTGGGGCGGTGATACCCATGGATCGGATTTTCTTTGTCACGCTAAAGCCACTCATATCTGGCAGCATCACGTCTAGCAAAATTATGTCTGGCTCGCCTTTTTCGGCGGCGTCTACGGCGTCGTGGCCGTTACCAACAGCGTGAGTGCGGAAGCCTTCGAAACGCAGATGGCGGGTGAGTAGGTCTCTAATGCTTGGCTCATCATCGACGATGAGGACCTTGACGCCATCTTCTGACGAATTCTGCAAACTGTTCATGCCACAACCATCCCAGAGTTTTCTGAGAATACCCTGATAGAAAGTTGGGTGTTGATTGAGAGTTTGCTAGAGGTCCTCGACATCGAGGATTTGGTAGGCGTAGCCCTGCTCGGCCAGGAAGCGCTGACGATTCTGGGCAAAGTCTTGATCCACGGTGTCTCTGGAAATCAGCGTGTAGAAGTTGGCCGACCGACCATCCGCTTTGGGGCGGAGCAAGCGGCCAAGACGCTGGGCTTCTTCTTGTCGACTACCAAACGAACCAGAAATCTGAATCGCAACCGAAGCCTCAGGGAGGTCAACGCTGAAGTTAGCCACCTTGGAAACCACCAGTGTGGTCTCGCTGCCGTTTCTGAAAGCCTCAAACAGCCGTTCGCGTTCGTCGACAGGGGTGTCGCCAGTGATCTGCGGAACTCCCAGGGCGCCCGAAACCGCTGCGATTTGATCCAGGTATTGGCCAATAATCAGCGTTGGTTCACCAGCGTGCTTGGCCATCAACTTGCTAATCACGCCAATTTTCACCGATGAGGTGGCTGCCAAACGGTAACGCTCGTCCAGGCTGGCAATCGCGTATTCCAGACGTTCGGTTTCGGGCAGGTCAACTCGAACCTCAAAACAGGCGGCTGGCGCGATATATCCCTGCTGCTCAATCTCTTTCCAAGGCGCGTCGAAACGCTTTGGGCCAATAAGGCTAAATACATCGCCTTCCTTGCCATCTTCGCGAACCAGAGTCGCGGTAAGACCGAGTCGGCGCCTGGCCTGAAGGTCTGCGGTCATCTTAAAAATTGGTGCCGGCAGAAGGTGAACCTCGTCGTAGACGATCAGCCCCCAGTCCTTGGCATTCAACAATGCTAGGTGAGCGTATTCGTTCTTGCGCTTCGTGGTCAGGATTTGGTAGGTGGCAATCGTCACTGGTTTGACCTCTTTGGTGCTGCCCGAGTATTCGCCAATCTCGTCCTCGGTTAGCGAGGTACGGCGAATTAGCTCGGCCTTCCACTGCCGTGCGCTAACCGTGTTGGTCACCAAAATTAGAGTGCTGGTTTTAGCTACTGACATAGCGCCGGCGCCCACAATCGTCTTACCAGCTCCACACGGTAGAACCACAACGCCGCTTCCGCCGTCCCAGAACTTGTCCACGGCCGCACGCTGATAATCACGGATGCCCCAACCGGTCTGATCCAGATTGATTTCGTGAGGAGTGCCAGGTGTGTATCCAGCAAAGTCTTCGGCGGGCCAGCCCAGTTTCAAGAGTTCTTGTTTTACCTGACCGCGGGCCCAAGGGCGGATCCGGAAGGCGTTTGGCGAGACCTGAGCCTCTAAAAGCTCGGCGATCTTGCGCTGACGCGAAGCCTCTAATAACACCGGAACCGTATCACTCCTGAGTTCCAGATCTCCATCAGCCGAGCGAGCGATGGTGAGTCGACCGTAGCGTGCCATTGTCTCGGTGATGTCGGTCCTTACAGCAGCCGGTACCGGAAATTTGGCAAAACGATCTAAGACGCCTAAAACAAAATCACTGTCGTGGCCGGCTGCACGAGCATTCCAAAGCCCCAGCCGCGTGATGCGATAGGTGTGGATATGCTCAGGTGCGCGTTCAAGCTCGGCAAAGATACTCAGCTCATGACGAGCGTCTCCGGCATCGGGGTGGTCCACCTCGAGTAGGGCGGTTTTGTCGCTCTGAACAATCAGCGGTCCCATAGGCATAAGTTATAGCCTATTGCTAGAAAGTCACTCGAACGATGCGTTCCAAAGGAAGCGTTCGCTCTATGTCTGCCTTTTTATCAAGCCCTCGGAGTCGCCCGTTGGCGAGCGAGGTCGGAAGGACTCGGAACTCTACCTCGGCTCCATCGCGGTCGGTTAGAACCACGTTGAGTTCGGATTTGCTTTTGAGCGCAAGTTGAATTTGCCGCAGCAGATCTTGGTCGTCTGGTTCGGCTCCAACGCGATCATCGGCTTTGCGAAGTTGCTCGACCAAATCGATGACAGGGTCGGCTACTTGGGTTTTAACCCCGGCTGCCCAAGAGCGTTTAGCCTGCGGCGAGACCACCCGGCCATCGGCTCCGATTCGAACTGGCACATACCCCAAATCTCGCAACCCAAAATAAACCACTTCGGATTCAAATCTGGTGGCCAAACTGCTCGCGGTTATGGCGAATAGTCCGAAAGGGCGAAGTCGAACGTCATTGAGAATTTCGGTGAGCAGCAATCCATCGTTGCTTTGAAGCAGCGTGCGCTCGGTACCCTGACCCTCTAGTAGACGCAGTCGGCCAAAGCGTGCCTCTGCCTCGCGCATCAGGTACTCCACTGGCTGTGGCAAAGCTTTGCCGCTGAGTTCCGAAAGCAGGTCGCGAATCTGTTGGATGCTAAGACCACATTCCAAACCGTGGCTTAGGCTCAGCGCAGACAAACGGTAGGTGCAGGCGACAGAAACCTGTTCCACTTGAGCAAATTTCCTGAGCTTGGATTCCACATCGGTTTCCAACGGGCCAGGTGCGATCAAGCTCAGATCGGCCTGGACGATCAGAGTATTTTGCGCTTTTGGCAGGTGCGGGGTCAAGGCTGTTACCGCTGATTCGAAATCGCCTGTGAGGCAGTTGAGTAAGAGTTTGGTGGGTTTCGCCGAAACGCTGAATCCAATTCCAGCGGCTTGTTCAGCCAGTTGATTCAGTTCTTGGCCGAGCGACTCGTCTGCCAACGGAAAGACGCGCGACAATGCATCAACCAGCGAAATGTTTGGTTCGGCCGCAAGCAACGAACTCAGCTCTTGGGCACCCACATTACCCAGCGACAGAACCCACTGTGTAGCAATAATCTGCCACCGTTGCATTACGGGAGCATCTAGGTAACTTTGCGCGGCGGCAGAGAGCCACCATCGGTCACCTTCTAACTGCACTAACTTGAGCAACTTTGCCAGCACGAAATAACCGCGAACAGCGACGTTTGATTTGCGAAGGTGGCCAGCCAGTCGCTTTACGTCGCCCACTCCAAAACCGGTTTTTCCCACGTGGCGAATCAGATGCTCTTCGACATCCAGCACCAGCTCGGTCAGCGCCTGTTGGGTTTCAAAAGCAGCGATGGCCGCCAAGCCAAGTGCCGCTTCTTCGCTCAGTGGTGAACTGTGATCCGATTCCAAACCCTGTTCTTGTCGTGCCTGGTTCGATGAGTTTTTGGAGATTCCAGCCATCCAGGTATTGATTAGAGGGGCTGCTTGAACGGCCACTGACTCCAAAACCACAAGTTCGTCTTTCGACTCGCCGCGGACCACAAGACCTAGTTCCAATAGGGCGGAACTGTTGGAATCAAAATCCCGCGCACCAGAGGGTGGGAAGTTGCGACCTTCCAAAAGGCCCAATAACGCCGATGCTTCTGAGGCGGCCAGCTTAACCAGGCAGGAATAAACGCTCTTAGGAGACAGAAGTGCTTGGGCTAAATCGAAGAAATCCTTGGGCTGCCCTAGGACCTGCCGGCGCCTGATTAGCGCGGTCAGTTGGGAGTCATCGCGTGAACGCAACTCGTTTGCAAGAAGCAGTAAGTCGCTCATGGTTTGTTTTGGGTTTTCCGTGTTTGGTAAATCCGTTAGCCGCGGTTTTCTCGGCTTTTGCGGACCACGTTTGTGATCAGCAGCGAAATCATCAGCAGCACGCCAATCGGCAGACCAACAACCGGAACCACGCCAACGACTGGCGCGACCTTTACGCCCAAGCCCAGCAATGCCAGAGTAACCAACATGGTCAGAATCGAAACCCCGATCACGCCTGCGGTCATGAAAGCCAAAATGTTTTCGACTCGGCTCTCGCGCAAGGTAATTGGGGCCTTGGTTTCCGGAGTCTTCTTTGCGTTAGCCATCCTTCTAGATTACCTGCGCCGAGCCCCAGAAACTAGGCTGCTGCGTTGCGTTGAGGTAAACTATCAGTTGGTTTTTAGAAAGAGGATCCAAATGCCTACCGGAAAAGTACGCTTCTTCGACGACGAAAAAGGTTACGGCTTCATCGACTCTGATGAAGGTAGCCAGGTTTTCCTGCACGCAAGTTCGCTGCCGGCCGGAATCACCACGGTCAAGAAGAACACACGCGTAGAGTTCAGTGTTGCCGACGGCCGTAAGGGACCTCAGGTTTTATCGCTTCGAATCATCGATGCCCCACCTAGCCTGGCCAAGTTGAGCCGCAAGCCAGCCGACGACCTAGCAGTAATCGTGAATGACACGATTGCCGTTCTGGACAAGGTAAACGATGGCCTTCGTCACGGACGCCACCCAGAGGGTGCCCTAGCTAAGAACGTGGCCGGCGTGCTGCGCAAGCTAGCCGACGAACTAGAAGCGTAAGAGTGACTCGGTTTCTGAGCCAGGCCAGAGCGGCCGCAGTCGAATCGCATGGCGATGGCGCTGTTGGCGACTATATCCAGACACTGCAAGAGGCTCAGGACCAAATGTTGGCGTATCAATTCGCCAGCAAAGTAAAAGGCTACCCAGACTGGCTTTTCACCGTCTTGATGTTTGTGGATGGCGATTCAGCTACCGTCTCCGAGGTGCTTTTGCTACCTGGTGCGAGCAGTTTGACCGCGCCTTCTTGGGTCCCGTGGAGCGAGCGCCTATCGGATTACAAGGCATTGCAAGCGGCTCTAGAGGCAGATGCTGCTTTAGTCGCAGTTGAAGAAAACGATGTCGAAGACATCGATGAAGATGCCGAAGATGTCATCGATGACGATCAATTAGAGTTCGAAGAGCCTGCCGCCGAATCGAACGGCCAGCCAGCTGAATCAGCGCTTGCGGACGTGCCAGTAGAAGTAGACACCAAGGATGAGCCCGACGACAGTGGTGTCGAGAGCAAGGGGTTCTTCAAGTGGAAGGGCCTTGGGCGCAAAAAGAAGCGTAAGTAACGCTGCCGTCCAAAAAATAAGTCCAACGCCAATGGCCAGTTTGGCATTCACCTTTACGGGTTCCGGGTCGGGTTTGCGCTCAACGTGTTTCAGATAAAAGCGCACCATGGGTAAAGACTAACCCAGCTGGCTCACAACGAAGTCGATGCACTTGGTTAGCTGTTGCACGTCGCTCAGATCGGTTGCTGTGAAAGTGGCCACGCGCAACTGGTTGCGACCCAGTTTGCGGTAAGGCTCGGTGTCCACAACTCCGTTGGCGCGTAGAACTTTTGCAATGGTCGCTGCGTCGATGTCATCGTTGAAATCGATAGTCACCACAACCTGCGAACGGTGTTCCGGATTAGCAACAAACGGGGTTGCAAAGCTGCTGGACTCGGCCCAGTCGTAAAGGTGACTAGAGGCGGCCTTGGTGCGGGAGTCTGCCCAAGCCAAACCGCCGTTTTCGTTCATCCAGTCGGTCTGCTCGGCAAGCAGGAACAGGGTGCTGATAGCCGGGGTGTTAAGGGTCTGGTTCAAGCGAGAGTTATCGATTGCCTGCTTGAGGCTGAGGAACTCGGGAATGTAACGGTCGCTGGCTGCGATGCGCTCCGCGCGCTCGAGAGCCGCCGGGGACATCAGAGCGAACCACAATCCGCCGTCGCTGGCGAAGTTCTTCTGAGGCGCAAAGTAGTAGACATCGGTGGCAAGCGGGTCGAAATCAATTCCACCGGCCGCGCTGGTCGCATCGGTGAGGAAAAGCGCACCCGAGTCTGCCCCCGCAAGGCGCTCAACCGGGGTGACCACACCGGTGCTGGTTTCATTCTGGGCGTAGGCGTATATCGAGACGCCCGCCTCGGCCTGCAGTTCTAAGCGTGAACCGGGTGTTCCGTTAATCACTGTTGGGGCGGTCAGCCAAGGCGCTGCCAGTGAATTTGCGAACTTGCTGCCAAACTCGCCGTGCACCAGAGCCTGGGCTTTGCCTTCGGCTAGGCCAAATGAAGCCACATCCCAGAATGCGGTGGAGCCACCGTTGCCCATGACGATTTCGTATCCTTCAGGGTTGTGGAACAGATCCATCAAGCCCTCTTGCACGCGCTTGACCAAGTTCTTGACTGGCGCTTGGCGGTGTGAAGTTCCCATTAGCTTGGCGCCCTCGGATGCGAAAGCATCAAGCTGTGCCTGTCGAACCCTTGATGGGCCGCAACCGAAGCGTCCGTCGATGGGCAGGAGGTCGGCTGGGATTTTGATGTCAGACATGACTAAAAGTTTACTCAGGCGCAAAGCGCGCTCCGGCTTGAGTGGTAATAATTGACCCATTGCCAGCGCCAAGCAGAGAGGAATCCAAGATGGCCGACCTGATCGACACCACAGAGATGTACCTCCGCACCATTTTGGAACTCGAAGAAGAGGGACAGGTGCCACTTCGGGCGCGAATCAGCGAGCGCCTCGAGCATTCTGGCCCTACTGTTTCGCAGACCATTGGGCGAATGGAGCGTTTGGGCTATGTAGTGGTCAGCAACGACCGTCACCTTGAGTTGACCGACTTTGGACGAGAAGAAGCCACCAAGGTAATGCGCAAACACCGCCTTGCCGAGCGCCTACTAGCCGATGTAATCGGACTCGAATGGGAGTTCGTACACGAGGAAGCCTGTCGTTGGGAACACGTGATTAGCGAGCAGGTAGAACGCAAAATCATGGCCATGCTGGATAACCCGCGCTTTTCGCCTTACGGAAACCCAATTCCCGGTCTAGAAGAACTGGGTGCGCCAAAAAACCAGACCTTCATCGATGGGGTGGTCAGCGTTGCATCCCTTGCACTGACTGATCCAGCTCAAACCTTCACTTTGCGCCGAATCGGCGAGCCGCTTCAGGTAGATGTGAGTTTGCTGGCTGATCTGAAAGCACTCGGAATATTGCCGGGTGCCGAGGTGTTTATTGAATCTAAGGGTTCAAGATATTTCGTGCGCGCCACTGGTCAAACCCAAGGCGAAAGCCTTGCCGCGGCAGAAGCATCGCATTTATTCGTGGATGCAAACTAGTCCAAACCCTGTAAATCGGCTGAGTTTTGCCGTCTCGGCCATCGATGAGGGTGACACTTGCGAAACGTTTTGGTAAACTCTTGGAGTTGCTGCCACAAACCTGGCGGCAATCGGACGCAGGTGGTCGCCAAAGCCCACAGCCTGCGTTTTTAGAACGAATAGTTTCGGTGTGGGAAAGCGGCATTTGTCGCCTGCGATTCGGAGGTTTGAATTTTGGCAAAGCAG
>CAIYOE010000238.1 GCA_903927775.1 uncultured Micrococcales bacterium
GCAGGAGCTGCGTTTGCTGCAGCAGCAGACATTCCAATTAGCGAACCAGTTAGCAGCGACACCATTGCCAGCTGCGAAACTAGGCTTTTAGCTTTCAGTTTCATTTGTTCTTTACCTTTCATTGTTTTCTGAATGAAGTTACGGTCTTGCTAGCCCTTTACGGCGCCATCCATGACACCGGTCACAAGTTTGCGACCGACAAAGATGAACAGGAGCAAGAGTGGGGCGGTGGCCATGAAAGCGCCACCCATATTGAGTGCGTAGTCCAGTACATAACTGGCCTTCAGCTGAGAAACCGCAATCTGAGCGGTGAAGTTTTGTGGGGAACTCAGCACCAGACCAGGCCACAAGAAGTCGTTCCAGGTGGCCAAGAAGCTGAACAGGCCCAGCACAAAGGCGCTCTGGCGAATGATCGGAAGCACTACGCTCCAGTAGACGCGTGGCACAGACGCACCGTCGATAGACGCAGCCTCAAGCAACTCGTTTGGGACCTGGGCCTCGATGATCTGACGCATCCAGAACACACCGAATGCGGTCACAAGCGCAGGCACAATAAGAGCCGCGAGGCTGTCGTACCAGCCGGCCTTGCTAATCAGCATGAACAACGGAATGATACCGAGCTGGCTAGGAAGCATCATGGTTCCGATAACGAACAGGACCATGAACTTGCGGCCCTTGAAGTGCAACTTGGCAAACGCGAAGCCTGCCAGAGCCGAGAAGAACACCTGAGCTACCGCAACCACGATTCCAACGAACGCGGTGTTAAGAAGTGCCTGGTTGAAAGGGACTACCGAATAGACGTCGTGCACAACCTTCATGAAGCGAGGGCCAGGAATCAGAGTTGGCGGAATCTTTGAGATTTCGTCGCTTCCGTTGGATGCCACAACGAACATCCAGTAGAACGGGAAGATGCTCAAGAAGGCCATCAATGCCAACAAAATGTAGTTGATCATTGAAAGTCTCTGGTGCTTTGCAGTGCGCTTACGCCCTAGCGGAGATGGCAACTTGATGGTGGTCATTCGGACCCCTCCCCAGCTAGCTTCTTAGTGATAAAGAAGTTGATTAGCGAAACAATCAAAACGATTACGGTGATCAAGATTCCAACGGCGGCGGCATAACCCCACTTGTTGTTCACAAAAGCCTGCTCGTATAGGAATAGCGTCAATGTGCTGAACTGCCTGGATGAACCGCCATCCATGCTTCCACCCAATGTGAGCGGCTCGGCGAATACCTGCAAACCACCGATGGTTCCCACAATAAGAACGAAGGTGATGGTGTTCTTTAGCTGAGGCAAAGTCACATAGATGAACTGCTGCCAGCCGGTGGCGCCATCAAGCGAAGCCGACTCATACAGTTCATCCGGGATTGCCAGCATGGATGCCAGGAAAATCAGAGCGTTGTAACCGGCCCAGCGCCAAGTGATCATGGTGGCGATCGCAATATGGCTGCTGGTGGTGCCTTCGATGAAGTCAACGTGAGGGATGCCGAACCAACCCAGAACCATGTTCACCATGCCGTAGTCGCGGCCGAAGAGTTGGCCGAAAACAATGGCGATGGCGATCACCGAGGTGATGTTCGGAATCAAAAGGATGGTGCGCCAGAAGGTTGCTCCCTTTAGGAATTTGCTGCGAAGGATCGCAGCCAGACCAATCGAGATTGCCATCTGAGGGAAAGTGCTCATTGCCCAGATGTCCAAGGTGTTCCAGAGCGCGGTCCAGAAACGGTCATCGGTGAGCAGGTTGGTGAAGTTGTCTAGGCCATTGAAAATCTGTGGGCCAGGGTTCAATGGATCCCAGTTGAAAAACGCGATGTAGGTCGAGTAGACGATTGGCGCAAGACCGAAAATCAGGAACATGACAAAGAACGGGGCAATAAAGAGGTAGCCCCACTTGCCGTTCAAGGACCCAATGCCGCGACTTATCGGCTTTGGTGCCTTGGCTTGTTTGGCTGGTTTCCAGGGATTGAGGGGTCTCTTTGAGACCCCTCGCTCCTTGGATGTACCAGTTTCGAGAACTGCGGACATTTATTAGCCGGTTACTTTCTTGAGGTCCGAAAGAACCTGTGCCCATGACTGAGCGGCGGTCTGCTTCTTAGAAGCAACTCGCCCTAGACCGGCACCCATGGCCTGGTCGATAGCGCGGTTCAACTTGCCCTCAAAGATCGGCTTGAGCTTGAGGATACCTGCGGAGTAAATCTTGCCCACAGGAGCGTTGTTGAAGAATGGGTCGCTAAAGCCAGTTAGAGCTGGGTCCGTGTACAACGACGGAGTGGATGGGAACAAACCGTAGGTCTTGAAGACCTTTAGCTGCTGTGCAGGAGCCAGGTACCAAGAGATAAAGTCCCAAGCGGCCTGCTTGTTCTTGGCGCTTGCAGGGATGGTCAGCTGAGTACCACCCTGGTTTCCGCCGCCACCAGGCATCGATGCAATGTCCCACTTACCAGCGGTGTCTGGTGCCTGCGACTTGATGTAGTCCATCATCCAGGCTGGAGCCAACATGGCTGCGAAGGTTCCCTTGGTCATACCAACGTTCCAGTCGGCAGTGAACTGGCTAATGCGAGTTCCGATGCCGGCGTTCAGAGCTGTGATGGTGGTATCCCAAGCCTTCTTGACCTGTGGGTTAGTTGCATAGACGAGCTTGCCGGTGTCGGTTCCGTCGTTCAGGTAGTACTTGGTGGTTCCCTGGTTTAGAACAGCCGAGTAAATGGTTCCGGCCGAGTCCATGAAGCCCACGCCGGACTTCTTGTCTGCAGCGCTTACCGACTTCATGTACTGCTTACCGGTTGCGATGAACTTGTCCCAGGTTGGCCATAGAGCCGAAACCTTGGTGCGGTCGGTAGGAAGTCCGGCCTTCTTGAATAGGTCGGTACGGTAGGCAACTTCTAGACCGCCCACGTCGGTTGGGATACCGATAACAGAGTCGTCATAGCCAACACCCTGAGCCCAGCGCCATGGCAGGTAGTCGCCTGCGATGTCCTTGGCTGACTTGCCATCGGAGTTCTTGATGGTACGTAGGTCGGTGAAGCAACGAGGGTATGAACGCCAGTAACCCGAGTAAGAAACCTCAACTGCAGCGATGTCTGGTCCGTTGCCCGCGGTACAAGCGGTAACCATGTTGGTTCCGTTTAGAGGGTCTAGGTCAGACTTCTTGATCTGCAGGGTTACTTCTGGGTGTAGGGCCTTGTAGTCCTTAACCAAGGCTGGCTCGATGACATCGCCAAAAGTCCAGATAGTGATGGTTACCGGGTCGGCTGCGCGAGCTGGTGTAACCATGCCCAGACCCATCGAAGTTACACCGGCGATTAGGGCCAGGGATACGAGCTTGCTTTTGCGTAGCACCTTGGAACACTCCTTGCTTGGATACGTTTAAGACTGAAATCCAGTAAAACTAGAACAAACTTGTGAAATCGGTTTCACAAAACTTATGCTAAACGGCGGAAGCGGTTTCTTAGCAACTCGAATTCCACCAATTGCACCATTCGTTATTCATTCGTGATTCTTCTATCTGTGCTCCGCTGCAAAACCCAAGGAAAGTTAGTTCATGAGGTTCAAAAAAGTAGCTATTTTAGCAATCGCAATGCTTGGAGTTGTGACAAGTCTTGGCTCATCGGCCACCTACGCAGCAACCCCTAAGTTGCTCTGGTCCGACGAATTCAACGCCAAAAAAGTCTCAGCTCTGAGTTCCAAAGTCTGGGACTACGACATCGGTGACGGTTACGGTTGGGGAAACTCCGAGCAGGAGTACTACACCAAGCTTCCGGCAAACGTGAAGGTCAATGGCCAGGGCCAACTCGAGATCAACGCCCTGCGCTTGCAGGACACCGACCCAATCACCGACCGCTGCTTCACCTGCCAGTTCTCTAGCGCCAAGATCAAGACCGCCGGCAAGCTCGGCTTCAAGTACGGCCACCTAGAGGCCCGTATTCAGCTACCAGCGGGCCAGGGCATGTGGCCAGCATTCTGGATGCTGGGTGCAGGCTTGCTCAAGGGCGGAACCTGGCCTGATGTAGGCGAGATCGACATCATGGAAGCCCGCGGTGCAAGGCCAAACGATGTGCTCGGCACTCTTCACGGTCCGGGGTACTCCGGTCAAAATGGCACCATGCGCACCATGACTTACTCGTCGCTGAACAACCTGCAGACCGGCTACCACGTGTATGCCATTGACTGGCTAAAGGACAGCATCGCTTTCAGCATCGATGGAATGAACTACTTCACTCAGAGCGCTTCAGACGTGGCACCGAACAAGTGGGTATTCAACAACGAGTTCTACCTGATTCTGAACCTTGCCACGGGCGGAAACTTCGATCCAAACCTCGACCCAGCGCTGCAGAGCGCCCAAATGAAGGTGGATTACATCCGTTACTACACCTACAAGGGACAGGGTTCGGTTATCGTCCACAAGTAACAGAATCAAACAAAATAGGACCGCGGCGAATAAACGCCGCGGTCCATTTTTTTTGTGCTCTATATCGCCGTTTCGCTCGGGAAGTTGACTGTGCCAACTCCATCGATGCTGAAGTAACGGATGTAGTCGATTTTGAAATCTGCGCTTACCAAATCTGGTGAAACCGGACCGGTGAAGTTCCCGCCAATCGCGAGGTTGGCCAGCATGAAATGCGCCTTGTTGAAGACCCATTCACCCGCCACATCTTTTGGGGTAAGGGATAAAACAACTTCGCCGTCTAGAGTCCAAGTGATGGAATCCGGCAGCCAGTCGATCGCAAAAACATAGAAGTCCTTAGCCAACGATAGACCGATATCGGTGATCTTTCCCTTGCCGTGTTCGCCGCAATAGTTAGGGCCGTGAACAGTCGTGTAAAGGGCACCGGGCTGATCACCGCGGCCTTCGGCAATATCAATCTCGCCACATTGCGGCCATCCCACGGATGCGATATCTGTACCCAACATCCAGAGAGCTGGCCAAGTACCAAGACCCTCGGCGAACTGAGCACGTATCTCTAGATGACCGTAAAGAAACTCGACTTTCCCGGCCGTGTGGAGCCTAGCGCTAGTCCACTCGGCGTTGCCACCGTAGTAGGTAGGCAGGTTTTGATCGGGGTTGCGCCGAGCCTGGATTACCAGGTTCGAAGCGCCATCGGTTTTTGCAGCCGAATCTACGTAGTATTCAAGTTCGTTGTTACCCCAACCTGGGATGCCGTTCGCTGTTCCATCGCCTAGGTCATAGTTCCAAAAGGCTTCGCATGGAACAGTTTCACCATCCAGGTCGAATTCTTGGCTCCAAAGCAAATCAAGCTTGGGTTCGGACATGTTTTTCTCCGCTTTTCCAAAGGGTTTTTTCCAAACTACCCGCGTGCGCAGTGACCCAAACCCCGTTTAGCGCTCAAAACTATAACGTTTCAGTAAAGAAAGCGGTTTCACGATTACTTTTCGTTTCTTTCTGAAGTTAGTGTTTTCTCTGAAAGCGGTTTCTCGTTAGGGCTGTTTTCCTTGTTGATTAAAAGTGGGGTGTGGGGCACGTAGCGCACACTGCCTGCCCTGCACCTGCTATCAACAAGTCGTGATTCAAGAAACATCAGTCAGAAGGTAGATCATGGACACTCGGAATTTTCCGCAGAGTTTTCAATGGGGAGCAGCCACAGCGAGTTTTCAAGTCGAAGGCGCGAGCTTTGAGGGTGGCCGCGGGACCAGTATCTGGGACACCTTTTGCGATACACCTGGCAAAGTTGCCAACGGCGACAACGGACATGTAGCCTGCGATCACTTCCACCGCTTCAAAGATGACATTGCGCTGATGAAGCGCATGGGAATCAACACTTACCGATTTTCATTGGCCTGGCCTCGCCTGTTCCCAAACGGGGATTCCACTGCCGAACCACGCGGCTTCGAGTTTTACAACGAACTAATCGACACACTTATCGATGCAGGCATTGAGCCTGTTGCCACGGTGTATCACTGGGATCTCCCCCAGCCACTTCAAGTTCAGGGCGGCTGGGCAAACCGAGCCATCGTAGATTCAATAGCCGAGTACTCCAGGGCAGTTGTTCTGGCTTTCGGAGACCGAGTCAAGACTTGGATCACCCTGAATGAGCCCTGGGTATACAGCTGGTTGGGCTACGGGTCTGGCATCCATGCCCCTGGGATTTCAGATCACACGCAGGCTCTGGCCTCCGCGCACCACTCAGCTCTGGCTCACGGTCGCATGGCGCGAACAATGCGCGATGTTTACTCTGGCCTCAAGATTGGCATCAGCCTGAACATGGCCAACGTTCGCGTTACCAGCACCGACGACGAGCAGACGAACATCGGTGCCCTGATGGACTCCCACAACAATCGATTCTTTATGGATGCTCTCACCTATGGCAGCTACCCACAGAACCTGGTAGACCTCTACGGTAATGAGCTTGCCGACCTGATTTTGCCTGGCGATTCCGAAATCATGAGGGTTGAAACTGACTTTGTTGGGCTCAACTACTACTCGGACAGCTTTGTGCATGCTCCAACAGAAGAGGATGGATCCCTGGAAAGCAATCCAGTGTTCCGATTCCCAGGCCGCATGAACGGCACCCCTCCGCAACCACTCACCGACATGGGCTGGCCGATTACTCCTTGGGGTATCCGCGATCTGTTGAACCGGGTTCATCGTGACTGGCCGCAGATTCCAGAGTGGATGATCACCGAAAACGGCGCCGCTTACTCTCACGGCCCGGATGAAAACGGCGAGGTCCACGATGCGGAGCGCGTTTCTTACCTGACCGACCACATAGAGAACGTTGGCCTAGCAATCAGCGATGGCTGCCCTGTGAGCGCTTACTTCTACTGGAGCTTCTTAGACAACTTTGAGTGGGCCGAGGGCTACAACAAACGGTTTGGAATTGTTCACGTTGACTTTGAAACCCAGAAACGAACCGTGAAAGATAGCGGTTTCACATACGCTGGTATCATTGCGGAACACAAGGAATCGCTAGTTACACACTCCGCTTAGGGGCGCATTTTGATATCGAGCAAACAGCCGAGAATCACCTACACCGACATAGCCGTTGAGGCCGGGGTTTCGAAAGCAACTGTTTCTCGTGTTCTTAACGATGACGGCAAGGTAGACGAGGGCCGCCGAAAGCGGGTTCTCGAGGCCGTTGAAAAGATGGGCTATCAACGTCACCGCGCCGCGTCCGCGCTCGCTTCTGGCCGCACCGGAATGATTGCCATTGTGATCGACGACGACCTGAGTGTGCTGTCCGACCCTTTCTACGCCACAGTTGCATCGGGCATCAGCCGGGTGTTGATGCGCAACAACCTGCAACCACTTTTGTTGGTCGCTGCGATGAACTCGGTAGACGGCCCAGTAGCTCACTACCTGCAAGGTGGCGAGGTCGACGGCGCCATTTTCTTCCAGTTGCACGAAAGCACACTGGTGCGCAAGCTTGAAAAAATTGGCCTACCTCAGGTAATCGTAGGCACTCCGCATTCGAACATGGACTTCGTCTATGTGGACTGCGACAACTTTGGCGGCGGCTTGCAGGCAGCCAAGCACTTCTTTGACCTAGGCAAAACCACCATCGGCACCATCACCGGAGACATAGTTGCTACCGCTGGTAAGCAACGCCTCGATGGCTTCCTTCAGGCTTACCGCGAGCACGGCAAGGTTGCCAGCAAAAAGCTGATTGCCGAAGGTGACTATTCGCTGGAAAGCGGACGCCACGCGATGCGCCGTTTGCTCGAAGAGAACCCAACTCTGGATGCGGTGTTCGCGGCAAACGACCTGATGGCGATTGGTGCTATTGCCTACGCCGAGGAAGTCGGCAAGCGAGTACCAGAAGACATCGTGATTATTGGTTTCGACGATTCCCTAGTAGCCCAAACTTCGCGTCCACCACTTTCATCGATCAAACAGGATGTAGTAAAACTTGGCGAGACCGCTGCCGAA
>CAIYOE010000239.1 GCA_903927775.1 uncultured Micrococcales bacterium
ACACGCACTAAACCTGAGCGAATCTGGTCGAAAGTAAGCTCTACTCGGCTTTGATTGGCAAAACTGTAGCCCAAAACCACGTTGGTCTCGGTCTTGATTAACCGCGATGGTGCCTCCACTGGCCAGCCAGCTGGGTCGTTTAAGACAGTAAAAATTCGTGAAAGTTCGGCAGTCAGGAACCTGCCGGTGGTTGCCGTGAACCAGCCACTTTTGCTGGTACTGATTTCCCAGTGCTGCATCAGGCGTCTGCCCCCTGCGCGCCTGAGCTCGAGCCTGAGCTCGACTCTGAGCTCGCGCCTGTTGCCATCTTGGCTTGCGCGATGCGCACAAACTGGTGCACGTCTAATTGCTCCCCTCGAGCCTGAGGCTCCACACCGGCAGCGACCAAAAGCGTCTCGGCCGCTGCTGCCGAACCCGCCCACTCGGCAAGCGCTTGACGAAGGGTCTTTCGTCGCTGGCCAAATGCGGCATCAACGGCCGCAAAGGTGGCTAGGCGCAGGGATTCATCGCCCAACGGAACCTGGCGCTTGGCAAAGTAAACCAACGCGGAATCCACGTTTGGCACCGGCCAGAAAATGTTGCGGCCCACGTTTCCAGCCAACGCAGAATCGGCATACCAGGCCAGCTTCACACTTGGCACTCCATAAACCTTGTTGCCCGGCTTGGCCGCCAGTCGGTGCGCCACCTCGGCCTGGACCAAAACCAGTCCGGTCTGCAGACTCGGGAAAACCTCAAGAAAGTGCAACAGCACGGGCACGCTGATGTTGTATGGCAGGTTGGCAACCAACGCACTCGGCGAATCGCCTAAGTCGGTCACGCGCAGCGCATCCTGGTGAATCAGCGAAAAGTTCGCTCCCGGTGCGCGCTTGGCAATGGTGGCCTCCAGAGCAACCGCCATCTTTGGGTCGATTTCAACTGCAATGACCTTATTCGCGACCTCGATCAAACCGAGAGTCAGCGATCCCAGACCCGGCCCGATTTCCACCACGGTCTCGGAGCCATCCAGCTTAGCCGCGGCCACAATTCGGCGAATCGTGTTTGGGTCGGTCACAAAGTTTTGCCCCAGCTTCTTGGTGGGCACCACATCTAGGCGGGCCGCCAATTCACGGATGTCGACTCCACCTAATAACTGCGCTTCGGTGGCCACTAGGGAACCTTCGAACTGTCGGTTGGCAAGTTGATTTCGGGCATCGATGAATGTCCCGCCGCCAGGGTTGCTTCATCGATGTCGTCTGCCCAAAGCCCGTAAACCCGCTCGGTGTTTTTGGTCAGCTGGGTGGCAAGTTCGTTTACGCCCTTGCCCAGTACCGAAGCCATAAAACGCACGGTCACGGGAACCAAATAAGGAGCGTTTGGGCGACCGCGGAATGGCTCGGGAGTCAGAAAAGGAGCATCTGTTTCGACCATGATTAGCTCTGGTCGAGCCAGCAACAATGAGTCGCGCAGGTATTGGTTGCGCTTGATGGTGATGTTGCCGGCAAAGCTCATGTACCAGCCGTTTTCGTTGCAAATCTGAGCCAAATCGGTGTCGCCCGAATAGCAGTGGAAG
>CAIYOE010000240.1 GCA_903927775.1 uncultured Micrococcales bacterium
ACTCGCTCGTCTACCTGACCAAAAGAGACATCCTTGGCCAACGAGGTCAGGCTGCCAAGGGCCAGAAGAACTACAAAAAGCACCGGCAGCGGGCGGCGCATTACAAAGCGCGAGATCTTCTCCCAGGCTCCGGTTTCCTTTGGGGTCAGGTCACCCTTTAGAACCTTGCCTTTGTTAACTCGGTCTCCAAGCAGGTTCAACAGTGCGGGCAGAGCAACAATCGCCCCCAGAACTGCAAAGCTGGTGGCGGCCACGCCAACCACCGCAAAGGTGCGAAGGAAATACTGCGGGAAGAAACCCATGCTCAGCATGACCACCGCAACCGTGACACCGCTGAAGAACACGGTGCGACCAGCGGTGTTGACCGACTTGATCACGGAATCCGAAACCGATAAACCAGAACCGCGTTCCTCACGGAATCGATTCACAATCAACAGGGCGTAGTCAATTCCAAGGCCAAGGCCAAGACCGGTTACCAGGTTGATAGCAAACACGGATGTATCGGCGACGCGCGTGGAAAGGTAGAGGACAAAGAAGCTACCAAGAACGCTGATGATGGCCACCAAGAATGGCAGACCAGACGCCACCATTGAACCGAAGACAAAGAGCAGCAGGATTATGGTCAACGGGACAGCGATGGACTCTGCCAGCCCAAGATCCTTAGAAATAGCACCGTTGATTTCGGCGTTGATTACCGCACCGCCTGTTACGTGTACTCGGGCCCCATGGAACCAGCCCTCGTATTTGGCCTGCAGTGCTCGACCTATTTCCACTCTCTTAGGCTGATCCACATTCAAGAAGAAATAGGCGGCTTTTCCATCGATGGATCTAAGCGAAGGCTGCTGCTGCAGAGAGAAATAGCTGCTTACCTTGGTAACGCCCGACTCGGTCTTGAGCTTGCTGGTTAGGTGCTTTGCAATGTTTACGCTGGCCGGGGAATCTACCAACTGCTTGAAATCCGCCACCAGAATCACGTCGGCGTCGGTTTGTTTGAACTGGTTCTGCAGCAGGCGGTTGACCACTCCACTGTCGGCTCCCGGGTTGTCGTATCCACCGGATTTGAGCGAGGCAAAGTTTTGGAAACCCCACACCGAACTCAAAAGCAACAGGCTCATAAAGCCAATCAAGACCAGCTTGCTGTGTTTGACAATAAAGGTTGCTAGAGCGTTCATGAGAATCCAATCTTTGTAGTTCAAGCCTAACTAGGCCCAACAACACTGGGCTGGCTAGTCGAAAAGTTCATCCTGGCTTGGCTCACGAACGCCGCTCATAAATCGCACCACGTTTTGATCCACCATGATGTCGTTCATGCGAATGGCTCGTGTCAGGTAAAGACCCTCTAAAGAGCGAACGCGACTCAGCGCCACGTAGGTCTGACCGGGGCTAAAGGCTCCGCGACCCATGTCGATCTGTACTTCGTCGTAGGTTTGACCCTGACTCTTGTGCACGGTGACAGCCCAGGCCAAGCGCAGCGGAATCTGTCGGTATTCAGCAACTGGAACGGCAACCAAAACCTCTTTGACTTTGCCGGTGGCTTCGTCGAACTCTTCTTCTACCTCGTAGCGCACCTTTTCCCATGTGCTAACCCCAACGTCTAGTCTTTCGCCGTCGGCCTCCACCACTACGCCACCGCTGGAAGGCAGTTCAACAACCTTGCCAATCGTGCCGTTTACCCAGCGACGAACCGGAGAACCATCTTTGGAGCGTTTATTGGTGTCATCGTTTTTGATAAACATGACCTGCGCACCGAGTTTCAGTTCAACCACTGGGTCCGCAGGCAAAGTACGGCCAAAGGCATTTTGGTCGCCCGCGCTAAAGCTGGCCACAAACTTTTTGAGCGGCTGATCGATTCGAGCCAAGCGCTGGTTGTTGACCGAGTTTACGCTCTCGTTGATCGTGGCCAGGCGAATCACGTCGTCGTGGCCAGGGAATCTATTGCCAGCCTGGTTTATGGTGTCCAACATGTCCTGGGAGGCCGCACCAACTCGAATGGCGTTGAGGATCTGCTTGAAATGTTCATCGCTCTGGCGAAATATCTGGGTGAGTTCGTATCGCTCCAGCGAGTCTTTGCGCCAAACGTGAGCATCGAAGAACCAGTTGCTCTCGTAGTTCTCGGCCATGTAGGCACGTTCCTCATTGTTGCCCGGAACCGGTGCCAGCTGGTACGGGTCTCCGAACATGACCACCTGGGCACCGCCAAATGGCAAACGAGCTCGACCCTTAGAGATACCCATGGCCGTGTCAATCGCGTCCATCAGATCGGCGTTCACCATGGAAACCTCATCGATGACCAGCATGTCCACAGCCGCCAAAATTTCCCTGGTTCGACGAGATAGGTGGCGGCGAATCTCCTGCGTGCCCAAGATGCCAAAAGGGAATCCAAAGAGCGAGTGTATGGTGGTGCCACCCACGTTCAATGCGGCCACACCAGTTGGCGCGCAGACTGCGACCGACTTTTCGGTGTTCTCGATCAGGTGGGTCAGCAGTGTACTTTTGCCAGTTCCGGCACGGCCGGTAACAAAGATATTGTTTTGTGAACCTTCGATGTAATCGAACAGCCGCTGTTGTTCGTCGCTCAGAACTACTTGCTTCATGAGTCGTGCCTTTGCTGGGCTCGTTCGCGTCTGGCGGCAAGTTGAGCCAACATCTGGTTGTAAGCCTCGATGTCCTGGTTGCCACTTCGGTCGCTTGCCCGGTCTAGTCGCTTGGCGTCTCTGGCATCGCTGCGTGACCACTGCACAGACACAATCAGGGTTAGCGCGGCCGCAGGAAGTTCACCGATGCCCCAGGCAATAGCACCACCGGTTTGTTGGTCGGCTAGTGGGAGCTGACCCCAGGTGCGTCCCATGGCACCGAACCAGTCTGCCAACAGCAAGCCGCTGCCCTGCATGAGTGCCAAACCAAAGAAGGCGTGGAAAGTGAGGGTTCCGATAAGCAGCATCAGCTTGATAGCGTGCGGCATATTCTTTGGACCCGGGTCTAGTCCCACCAGTGCCTGCACAAAGAGGTAGCCGGTGATCAAAAAGTGAACGATCATCCACTCGTGGCCCAGGTGATTCTTAGTGGCCAAGGCGAAAAGTGGCGTGAAGTAGAAGATTGCCAACGAGGCCGCAAAGTTGACGGCGGCAAAAATCGGATTTGAGATCAGTCGGGCATAGGGGGTGTGGACAGCCCAGAGCACCCATTCGCGCGCGCCCATGCTGTTGTCGTTGCGCTTTACTACGGCCCGGCTAATCAGGGTAACTGGAGCGCCCGGCACCAAAAGCAGTGGCACCGCCATGGTCAGCATCATGTGCGCAATCATGTGCACGCTAAATAGGTATTGCTCGTAAACGTTCATGCTGCCGCTGGTGATCCAAGCCAAGAGCAACATTCCAGTGACCCAGCTAAGGGTACGAATGATTGGCCACGAGTCTCCGCGACGACGCAACCGAATCACACCCGCCAAATAAAAACCGATTCCAAGTACGCAAACCACCAGCCAAACCAGGTCGGGTTTGAACTCGGTAACCCAACGTGCCGCGGTAAGTTCCGGTGGAAGTTTTTCTCCGGTTAGGATTTGCGCGGGGGTTGGATTGGCCAGGTTTACCGAAACCTCTGGCGGGGCGGTGCGAGCCAATGCGGTTGCCAGTCCCATGGCCACACCCATTAGACCGAGCTCAAGAAGAACCATGACCCAGAACGGACGCCGGTCATTCAGGCGGGTAGCTACAATCAGCCGCATTCGGTACCAGGCGCCAAATGCTCCCAATAGCAGCAGGGTTGCAGACTTGAGCAAAACGATCAAACCATAGTTACTGAGCAGCGCACTCCAAGATGTGAGACGAACGCTGGCAGACGCGATTCCCGAGATAGCCACCACAAAATAGGCCAGTAAAGCCAGAGTTGAATAGCGCGAAATTAGCCGCTGATTCCACTCGGAGTCGGTCGACCGAACCACTAACAGGGCAACCAAGCCGCCTACCCAGATGCTCACGGCAACAAGGTGCAGCCCCAGGGCGTTTACGGCCATGGCGTGACCCACCGTTCCAGCTGCGTGTCCCGTATTGGCGATGGGGACAATCGACGCCATTGCCAACGCAAAAACGAAGATTGTGGTGCGCAGTTTTTCCACCGCAAAAGCCCAGGTGGCCACTAGTGCTGCTATCACCAGATTCTGCCCAAGTGACTGACCAAGAGCTATTTGAGAAACGAACATCCACAAACCTTGGCCAAACTGGCTGGAGCTTGAAATACCCAGGCCGGTGACAGAAAGATAAGTGAAGAGGATGTTGAAAATAGCAGCGATAGTCCAGACCATTGCCGATGAGCCGGCCAAAAGTTGAAGTCGGCGCAGCTGCCAAGAATGATCCGCCGTAGCAAAAACTGCCATTCCCAGCGAGCCAATTGCCGTGGCCATGCTCAAGTCCATGGCGCCGCGAATAAGTGGCAATCCCCAGCGAACAATTGGTCCCGGGTCTTCCAGAGCGCTGGCCAACGCTCCACCGCCAAGGTTCAAACCCACTAGAGCAGCAATTACAAGACCCACGGTGATAAGTGCGAACCCAATCACAACGCGAGAACGCGGGTAGGTTGGGTCTTTTTGAGTCACCTATAAAGCCTAAAGGTCTGGCCTTAACTCGAGTGCCGTAACCGAGCAAGGACGTGGATAAAACAAAAGTGCGGTGCCCCGTGGGACACCGCACTCTCAGTTGGAAACAGTTATTACTTAACTGCAGCCTTTAGCTTGCTTCCAGCCGAAACCTTAACGGTCGAAGCTGCGGCGATCTGAATGGTTGCGCCAGTCTGAGGGTTGCGACCGGTGCGTGCTGCACGGTGGCCCTTCTCAACGCTTAGCCATCCAGGAATGCTGACCTTGCCACCGGTAGCAACTTCTGCTGCGATGGCCTCGAACAGTGCATCTACAACACGGTTCACAGCTGCCTGCGACTCGCCGGTCTTGTCAGCAACTGCTGCTACTAGCTCGCTCTTGTTTAGAGACATAATGGTCCTCCTGACCTCGACGGAATGACTTATTCGTCATTGAGTAAGGTAACACTCCAAAGGGCCTTATTTGCCTTTTGTTTCCGCGTGTTGCGGGGTAAATAAGCCTTTTTACCCTTATTTGACGCGGTTTTTACCAAAAAGGCTGGTTAAAGCGAAACCGCCACTCCCCGAAAGACTCGAGTATGGCGGTTTCGTGAAAACTGATTACCAGCTGCTCTTGGTGATACCTGGAAGCTCACCGCGGTGAGCCATGTCGCGGAAGCGAACACGGGAAACACCGAACTTGGTAAGAACACCACGTGGGCGGCCGTCGATAGCATCGCGGCTGCGAACGCGAACTGGCGAAGCGTCCTTAGGAAGCTTCTGTAGGCCAACGCGTGCTGCCTCTACCTGCTCGTCGGTGCTGTTTGGGTCGACAAGTGCCTTCTTTAGTGCCAGGCGCTTCTCTGCGTAGCGCGCAACAATTACCTTGCGCTGCTCGTTTTTAGCAATCTTGCTCTTCTTAGCCATGTTTAGCGCTCCTCGCGGAAATCAACGTGCTGGCGTACAACTGGGTCGTACTTCTTTAGTACCAGACGGTCTGGGTCGTTGCGACGGTTCTTCTTGGTCACGTAAGTGAAACCAGTTCCGGCGGTCGAACGAAGCTTGATGATTGGACGGATGTCCTTGTCCTTCTTTGCCATTTAGGGGCGCTCCTTAGATCTTCTCGCCGCGGGCAAGAATCTCGGCTACAACAGCCTCGATGCCACGTACGTCGATTACCTTGATACCGCGAGCGCTGAGGCTCAGGGTTACGTTGCGCTTCATAGAAGGCACGAAGTAGGTCTTCTTCTGGATGTTTGGGTTAAAGCGGCGCTTGGTTTTGTTCTGAGCGTGCGAAACGCTGTGACCAAACTGAGGGCCGGTCTGAGTAACCTGGCAATAGGCTGCCATTTCGTCTCCTTTATGGGGCAAGCCCCGAAGAGCCCGAATGGGCTGGAGCTTGAAGTAAAAAGTGGTTGCACACGGGCAACTGCTCAAGTTTAGGCGAGGTTACGAGCCTTAAGCAAGTCTTGGCTCTAAAATACTCAGCATTTAAATCTTTGCTGGCCGTGTGAGTCCTAGTTTAGGCGGTACACGAGGCGCAGCGGCCGTAAATTTCGATTGTGTGACTTGACTCGGTGAACCCATTTTCAGCAGCGATGGCCTCTGCCCACTTTTCCACCGTTGCCGCGGCGATCTCCACTGTTTTCCCGCATTCAGTGCAAATGAGGTGATGGTGGTGACTCTGGCCACAGGCTCGGAACAAAGTTTCCCCCGTACCAGCGACCGAGGTGGCTTGAATGCTGTCGGCTTCACCTGAGGCAGCTAAGTCGGCGAGCGCCCGGTAAACAGTAGCCAAACCCACTGTGCTGCCATGATTACGCAGAACCAGGTGCAAATCTTGGGCGCTCACGAAACCAGTGGTCTCACTTAGTGCGTGCCGTACCGCATCCTTTTGCTTGGTGTTGCGCTTGGCAGGGACATCCATGGTTTGATTCATGCGCGCTTTCCCCTTTGGTTCTCAATCAATCTGCAGATCACGTAAATCAGGAATGAAATCGTGGTCACATACGGGCTGATAGGCAGGCCGGCGCCGAGTGCCAACAGAATTCCGCCCAGCACCGCCAACATGGCAAAGCCCACCGAGAGCAGCGGTGTCCAGATCGGTGAGCGCGAAACCCTCAGTGCCGAGGCCGCTGGGGTTACCAACAGGCTAAGAACCAATAGTGCGCCAACCACTTGAACGCTGGCCGCCACGGCTAGACCCAGTAACAACATGAAGACCAACGAGAGAAACCTGGTTGGCACACCTCGAGCTGCAGCTACATCCGGATCTAGGCTGGCAAAGTTCAGCGGTCGCCAAATAACCAACAGCACCCCAAGCACAAGGATGCAGATTCCGGCCAGCCACCCTAGCTGCGAGTCTCCCACGGCAACAATCTGCCCGGTGAGCAAACCAAACTTGTTCGCAGAGGTTCCCTTATAGAGTGCAATCGCCAGAATGCCCACACCAAGACCAGCCGGCATGAGCACGGCCACAATCGAGTTGCGTTCTTTGGCCTTGGAGCCCAGGATTCCAATCAATGCGGCCGCCGACAGCGATCCGAAAACCGAGCCTAAAACAACGTTGGCGCCAAACAAAAGTGCGATGGCTGCGCCCGCGAAACTAAGTTCGCTGATGCCGTGAACCGCAAAAGACATGTCTCGGGTGATCACAAAAACACCGATGAGCCCGCCCACAATGGCCAGCAATGCCCCGGCAATCAGGGAATTAGTAATAAGAGGCAACAACTGGTCGTAATCCGCGAAGTTGAAAATCATTACTAGCTCCAAACTTCTTCTGGGTGGTGATCGTGGTTCTGGGTACCCAAAACCACTATGCGACCCTGATTGCGGACTACATCAACCGGGGTTCCGTAAAGCTCAGTTAGCACATCGCTGCGTAGAACTTCGTCGGGGGTTCCGATTCTGAACTGACCGTTGGCCAAGTACAAGACTCGGTCCACCATGCCAAGAATTGGGTTTACGTCGTGAGTTACAAATAAAACGGCGCAGTTGTGCTCTTTGCGCTCGGCATCTAGTAGTTCGGCAACGATCTTCTGCTGTGCCAAGTCCAACGCGCTAAGGGGTTCGTCGGCCAGAATCAGGTCTGGTTCGCCAATCACTGCTTGACCTACCCGCAGTCGTTGCAACTGCCCACCGCTTAGCTCGCCGATTGGCTTATCTGCCAGGTCAACGGCGTCTACACAGTTAAGAATGTGATTCACTCGCCCCTTGGCCTTTTTAGATGGCCAGGCAAGGCCAAACAGGTGCCCCTCGAATCCCAGACGCAGCATGTCTTTGGCTCGCAGCGGAGTTCCGGCATCTGAACTGCGCTGCTGCGGAATGTAGCCGATTCGGTTGTTGCCACGCGTGACTGGTTTGCCGTTCAAACGGATCTGCCCGGAGTTGAGTTGCTCCTGACCAAGAATCGCCTTCATAAGAGATGTCTTACCCGAACCGTTGGAGCCAATAACAGCGATGAACTCGCGCGGCGCAACCGACAGGTTAAGGCCGGTCCACAGGGTTGTCCCCGGGAAACTGAGCGTGGCATCTTGTATTTCCAACACTGGTTTGTTCACTTGAGGATCCCCTCGATTTGATTTAGGTTAGCGCCCATCCACTCGACATACGTGGTGTGCGGTGGCAAAAGTTCGCTCCACCTAAGAACAGGCACATTTGCTGCTTTTGCCCAGTCGGTTATCTGTAGAGTTTGCGAGTTTGAGGTTTGGCGATTGGTGATCACTAACGAGACTTTGTGCGAACTCAAGAGACCGTGAATCTGGCTCATCACCAGAGGCGACGCGTCTTGTTCGTTCTCAACAGCGGTCTTGAATCCCGTAGGGGTGGCATCGTTCATTTTCAGATCCTGAAGTAGGTAACTGGCAAAGCTCTCGGTGAGTAAGTAGCGTTTGCCCAAGGCCCCGGCCGAGATATCTCGAGTTCGAGCCTGCAACTCGGCCAGGGTTTTCTGGTATTCGCGACCCTGGGAAATAGGGGTTTGGTTTCCGGCCGCCGTGGCCAACCGATGGGCGATCTTTGGCACCGATGCCGCCACCTGACTCAGGCTGTACCAAACGTGGGGGTTTCCATCGCAGCCCAAATGGCAACCGATAACCAGATGAGAGTTGCTTGGTTTGGCAATCGACGCCGCAGTGAGTGTCTGAAAAAACGAGTCGTAGCCATTGCCGTTGGCGATGGTTAGGTCAGCTTGGTTCACTGCCAACTGATCGCGTGCGGTCGCAACGTAGGAATGCGGATCCTGTCCCGGCTTGCTAACCAGCGCGGTGGTGGTCACCAGTTTGCCACCAACTTGGGCAGCGATGTCCGCCCATACCGCCACCGATGTGGTCACCCGAACTGTCTTGTGGGTTACCGCCGAGGAGGATTTTACCGAGGCGACGACATTTTGCTGAAGGGATTGGCCCAGGGTTATGGCCAAGGTCGCCAAGATTGCAGTAATAGCAAGCGGCAGCCACACAAGTAGCAGACTTCTGGCAATCTTTGACATATCGCAATGCTAGGCATTATTGAGAATGATTGTCAATACCGACAAGGGCGTTCACCAAGATTCTTCTTTGGGTTTGGGCCGCCTCTGCCATAATCGGCATATCACTTGAAACAAGGGGGACGCATGTCTGATCAGAACGGTTCCGGAGACCTACCTCCATTTATTCCAGCTCCGCCGGCTCAGGCAAGCGCTTCGTCGAGCGCCCAGCCCAAAAGCTTCATCACCGCTGCAATGCTCAGCATCTTTCTGGGTGGCTGGGGAGTAGATCGCTTCTACCTGGGCAGCATTGGCCTGGGAATCGCCAAGCTAATCACCGGCGGTGGCTTTGGAATCTGGATTCTGGTAGATGAAATACTGCTGCTAACCGGAAAAATGACCGATGGTGATGGCAATCTGGTGGTCGGCAGCCCAAGCGACCACCGCCTCGCCTGGATTGTTTTCGCAATCAAGTACGGGCTCGCCGTAATCGGTGGGGTGCTCGGCGTGTTGGCACTAATCGCGGTGGCGGCGGTAGCCACCAAAACCGCCGGCTGGTAAGCCAAACGATTTACAACCCGACCCCCAGCAAGGGGTCGAGGCTCTAGTCCAGCAGCAGCGCTGGTTCCTCAATAACGCTGGCAACATCCTGTACAAAACGACTAGCTACGTCTCCGTCGACCACGCGGTGGTCAAAGGTTGCGCCTATGGTAGTTACCTGTCGCACCTGAATCTCGTTGTTGACCACCCATGGCTTGGGGCGAATCGAACCAAGCGCCACAATGCCACACTCGCCCGGGTTCAGAATCGGGGTACCGGTATCAACGCCGAACACACCGATGTTGGTAATCGTGATAGTTCCACCCTGCATCTCGCCTGGGCTGGTCTTTCCCTCGCGCGCGGTTGCCGCGAGCTGCTCAATAGCCTTGGCTAGTTCAAGCATGGACATCTTGTCGGCATCCTTGATGTTCGGCACAATCAATCCGCGCGGGGTGGCCGCAGCGATTCCAAAGTTCACGTAGTTGTGAACGATGATTTCTTCGTCGGTCCAAGTGCTGTTCACCATTGGGTTGCGACGTACCGCCCAAATCATCGCCTTGGCCATGATCAACAGCGGAGTAACTTTTACCCCGGCAAAATCGGTGCTGGCCTTAAGCCGCTTTACGTACTCCATGGTGCGAGTGGCGTCTACGTCTACAAAGATGCTCACGTGCGGAGCCTGGAATGCGCTCTTGACCATTGCGGTGGCAATCGCCTTTCGCACACCTTTAACAGGGATGCGGGTCTCGCGCTCGCTCGGTGCCTCTGGAGTGCTCAGATTGCGGAACACACCGGCCTGCGAGGCAGCACCCATGACGTCCTCGCGGGTTACTTCGCCCGCTAAACCGCTTGGTGTCACCTTGGTGATGTCCACGTTTAGGTCTTTGGCAAGCTTGCGAACCGGTGGCTTGGCGAAAACGCTCTCGTCGTCAATGGTCACATTGATGACCTGATTCACCGGTGCAGAGGCAACCGGAAGTGCCGAGGTGGCGGCCGCAACCACTGGGATTCCGCCCGGTACCGAACGCCCGCGACGACGAGTTCCTGCCACCGAGTGGGAAACACCGTAGCCAACTAATGCGGGTGGAGCCTTTTCCTCGGCAGAGACGCTGGCGGCGGTGTCGGATACGCTCTGGTGAGTAGCGGCGGCCTGGGCGGCAGCGGCAACCTGAGTGTGAAGTGCAGCCGTCACGGCACCGCCCGCATTGGCCTCCACCTGAACAGCGATTATTGGCTTGCCAACCTCAACGGTGTCGCCCTCTGCTGCCAGAAGCTCACTAACTACACCTGCGAATGGGCAAGGTAGCTCCACCAAACTCTTAGCGGTTTCGATCTCGACGATTACCTGGTTTACTGCCACGGATTCGCCAGGTTTGACCTTCCAAGAAACGATCTCGGCTTCGGTCAGGCCTTCGCCAACATCCGGCAGGTTAAAGAAAGCGGTCTGGCTCATTTTGGGTTGTCTCCTAGTAGGCCAAAATTCGGTCGACAGCCTCAAGGATGCGGTCGGCGTCTGGCAAGAAAAGTTCTTCGAGCTTGGCTGGTGGATACGGAACATCAAAACCACCCACGCGAAGCACAGGTGCCTCGAGGTGGTAGAACGCCTGTTCTGCAACGCGAGCGGCTATTTCGCTAGAAACACTCACAAAGTTGCTCGCCTCGGAGGCAACAACGAGTCGTCCCGTTTTCTTAACCGATTCGACGATTGTGGTGAAGTCGATCGGAGAAAGGCTTCTAATGTCGATGACCTCGAGGTGAATTCCTTCTTCGGCTGCAATCTCGGCTGCCTGAAGAGCCACGGTCACCATTGGCCCATAGCAAGCGATGGTCGCGCTGTTGCCCTCGCGCAATACGCGTGCTGCGTGAAGCGGCATCGGTGGGGTGTCTAGGTTGACCGGACCCTTTTGCCAGTATCGACGCTTTGGCTCAAAGAACATAACCGGGTCGTTGCTGGCGATTGCCTGCTGGATCATCCAATAAGCGTCGTTCGGATTGCTAGGGCTGACCACTCGCAGGCCCGGAGTGTGGGCAAAGTACGCTTCAGGACTTTCGCTGTGGTGCTCAACCGCACCAATTCCGCCTCCGTAAGGCACGCGGATTACCACCGGCATCTTTAGAAAGCCTTCGGAACGGTTTTGCATTTTTGCTAGCTGGGTAGTGATCTGGTCAAAAGCAGGGAAGATAAAGCCGTCGAACTGCATCTCTACTACCGGACGATAACCTCGCATAGCCAGACCGATTGCGGTTCCGACAATGCCCGATTCCGCGATCGGCGAATTCATGATTCGTGTCGGGCCGAATTGGTTCAGAATGCCCTCGGTGACACGGAAAACGCCTCCTAGTTCGGCGATGTCCTCTCCGAACAACAAAACTTTGGGATCCAGAGCCATTGCCTGTCGAAGGCCAGCGTTAATCGCCTTGGCGATCGGCATTTCTACAAAGTTGCTCACGCGGCACCGCCCTCGTTGTTCACCTGAATCACATCGGGGGTCTCCACAACCTGAATCGCGGTGGTCTGATGAGCCAGATGCCCCTCGTCTTCGAATGAGCCCTCGTAGTTCTCCAACCAGGCCATTTGTTCTTCAATCAAAGGATGTGGCTCGCTGTAAACGTGATTGAACATGTTTTCGAACGGCGGGTTGGCCAAAGCAAATGTTGCCAATCTGATTTCCTCCGCAAGAGCGTCGCCAGAGGCAGCCACATCATCGAAGAACACCTGCCCCACACCCTGTTCGCGCAAGAAAATTTCCAGGCGCTTTAGTGGGTCACGCGCCTTCCAATAGTCGACTTCTTCGTTGCTGCGGTACTTGGTCGGGTCATCGCTGGTCGTGTGAGCACCAATTCGGTATGTCAGCGCCTCGATGAAGTATGGGCCTAAACCGTTACGGGCGTCATCCATGTGTTTTGCGGTCACCGCGTAGCTAGCCAACACGTCGTTTCCATCAATGCGGACACCGTTGACTCCAAAGCCTTCACCGCGACGAAATAGTGGCACCGTGGTTTGGCTGGCCGTGGAACTGGAAATAGCCCACTGGTTGTTCTGACAGAAGAAAACCTGAGGAGTCTTGTTGATCGCAGCGAAAAGCAGGCCCTCAGAAACATCCCCCTCGGCAGTTGCCCCATCGCCAAAATAGGTAATTACCGCCTGGTCGACATCGGGGTTCCCCGTTGCAACATTGCCATCAAAGTTCACGCCCATTGCGTAGCCGGTAGCGTGCAAAACCTGAGAGCCAAGAACGATCGCGTACAGGTGGAACCTAGTCTCGTCGGGGTTCCAACCACCGTGGTTCACTCCGCGGAGCATCTTGAGAATCGACATGAGGTCGATTCCGTGGGTGAGAGCTACTCCGTGCTCGCGGTAACTAGGGAAAATGTGGTCGTTTGGGCCAACACCGTAACCAGAACCGATCTGCGCGGCCTCTTGGCCAATAGCCGGAATCCAAAGGCCTAGCTGGCCCTGGCGCTGCAGTGCCGTGGCCTCGTTGTCAAAGCGGCGGATGCGCGCCATGTCTCGGTAGAACTTGAGGTAGTCGGCCTCGGTGAGGCGATTTAGGTACTCACCGTACTGTGCCCATTCATCTGGGACATGCAGTTTTCCATCCATAGAGAGGAACTGCACCATAGGTACATTCGAGGCGTCTTGGGTACTCACGTAATCCAATTTACTTGTGAAAGTGCAAGAATCGAACCATGAAGCGTTTTGTGGTTGGAACTATTATCAACGGCTTGGGACTTTGGTTGACCACCATCGTGGTGCCCGCAATTGCGATGCACCCTTATGGCGGCGACAACGTGTGGTTCCTGATTCTCTCGTTCCTTTTAATCGGTGCAATATTCGGCTTCGTAAACGCCATTGTTGCGCCGGTCATCAAGGTACTGGCATTCCCGATTTACATCCTTACCTTTGGGCTGATTTCGTTCGCGATCAATGGCGGAATCCTTATTTTTGTTGCCTTCCTGAGCAACCAGATTCACGGCGGTGGGTTGACGATTGATGGTTTTGGATCTGGTGGACTCACCTGGGCTGCTTTTGGCTGGGCGATTCTGGGTGCGATCGTGATGAGCGTTTCCAGCTTCTTCGCCCGTTGGTCATTCAAAATTCTGCGCATCCTTTAGGGAGCGGCCCAAGGGTTCTGATTGATTTGATACCACGAACCAGTAACCGGCCTGCCTGAGATTGGTCTGAGGATTTCTTGGAGTTCGCGATTGAAAGTAGCGAAACCAGCTTTGTCCGATTCGATGCGCAAGGCGTCTTGGGCATACCCGTCTAAATCATGGCCGTTGAATCCTTGCGGCGTCTGAATGTGGGCAGTTATCTGGTTGGTGTTATTGACGTTGTTCGTGGAGCCATCTAGCAAAGGAACAAGATCGGTTGAGTTCTCGAGTGCGGCTACCTGGAGGCTGGCAGGTAAAGGCCGAGCCGAAATTGGGCCTGCAATAGCTATCAGACCGCGAATCTTGAAGCTCTGAGGCTGACTTGCGATATTTGCCGCGATTGTCGCCCCTTGCGAATAGCCAACTAGGGTGACCGTGTCGCCCTGGAGCGCTCCGATCCCGGCCTGTTTCATTGCCAAAGCCACACCTCGCTCCGATGCAGCTTTTCCTACTGAGCCAACTGCGGTAACAGCATTGGTTAGGTTGAACGGGTTATCGGTGGGCATAAAACTCATCTGCCTCGTTCCTGGAATGAAGACCATGAATTCACGAGTCCCGTTGGCATTGACAGTTTGTTCGATTCTTAGTCTTGCGGCTGGTTGTTCCGCAGCCTGCAACCTAGCGATGATTGCTTGCAAATTGGCAGGCGCAACCTGATCGAATGTACTCATGCGCTGGCTATAAACGGCTGCCCGCCCAAACCCCGGAATCATGGTTGCCTGTTGCGTAGCCACTGCGGCGAGCGCCGGCACAACTGTGCCCACTAGGTCTTTCACCTGAACTGGAACGCCTGCCTCGCAGCTGGCATAGGCCTCGGCCGCTGCCAAGCAAGAGTCTCTGAGGTGAGCCATTTTCTGCAAAAGAAGCCCTATTTCGGCAAGCGCAACGGCGGCCGAAACGGGTCTAAGACTTAGGGTCGATATGGCCTGAGTCTCAAGGGCCACCATGGCTGCTCCCACCGCCACGCCAACACGCTGCACTTCTAGCGTGTCGGCCAAAATCGTGTGCGTCATCTCAAGCCTCCAGCGCCAGCTCGGCGATCCAAATTAGCTCTACAGTGTGTGCCGCTTTGTCTATTTGGACCAATACTTCTTGCAGTTTGGCTGCCAATTGTGTTGCGGCGGGTCCCTGCCATCCAAGCGATGATGGTTGAGCGGCTGCTAGTAGCTGTTTAGCCCAATTCAGGGCCTGAATGGCGGGAATCATATTTCAAATTTGAGATCTCACACATTCTGATTAGAGGCCAAGAATCAAATCCGTACACAACCTGCCCAAGGCGTCGTCTGTGGATAGGGCAAAATAGAACGGTGAGTAACCTTTCAATCCAGCCGCTTAGTCCCCTCGATGGCCGCTATCGCGCAGCCGTCTCGGACCTGGGCCAGCACCTATCCGAGGCCGGCCTGAACCGTGCCCGCATCCATGTAGAGGTGGAGTGGCTGATTCAC
>CAIYOE010000241.1 GCA_903927775.1 uncultured Micrococcales bacterium
ACGCTGCCGGTGTTGTTATCAATAATGCTTGGGTAGGTCATTCCAAAGGTGCGGTCGAAGGCCAACGCGGTGCTGGCGGTGTCTCGAACATTCACGCCAACAAACTGAACCTTGGCTGGCAGAAACATTTGGTAAAGCGCCTGAAGGTCCTTGGCCTCAGCGCGGCACGGAGCACAGCCGGCATACCAAAAGTTCATTACCGTGACCACACCGCTAAGGTTTTTGCTGCTGAGAACCTGACCTGTCTCGGTTACGCCCTGCCACGAAATTGGCTTGCCACGTGAACTGGCCGCGTACTCGGCAACGGTTCCGTCACCCGCGATGTAGTTCTTGTTGTCTCCCGAGCGGAACTGGCTAGAGAGGTTATCGCTAGCAGTGCAACCGGTAAGCGCAATCAGCAGCGCAACGGCCGCTCCAGCCACTGCCACCTTGGTTACGCGGGCCAAACGGTTAGCACTAAACAAACTGGTCATTACACGGCTCCCACATCGATGGCGTTCTTACGCAGTTCGAAAGCCGGGTCCTGGTAACCCACTTCGACCAGCTTGCCATTTTGCATTTCAAAACTGGTGATACTGCTGAGCGCGCAGCGACGCTGATTCGGGTTGTGCGGCAGTTTTCTTCCTGCCACCTTGGAGTGGAGCATCCAGATTGGAAGCTGGTGGCTAACCATGACCACATCGCCAGATTGAACCGAGTTGAAGGCATCCAGCACGGCCGCCTCGACTCGAGCCACGATCTCGGCATACGGCTCTCCCCAACTTGGCTTACTCGGGTTGCGCAGGTGGAACCAGAGGTGAGGCTTGATAAGAATATTGGTGCCGCTGACCACTCGACCCTCAAAGATGTTGAATGGTTCGATGATGCGTTCTTCTAGAACTGCATCCAGGCTGAAAATTTGCGAAAACGGGCGAGCGGATTCGCGGGTTCGTTGCAGCGGGGATGCGAACAGCGCGGTGACTGGGCGACCGGTTTTCTGAATGGTTTCGGCTGCGATCTGAGCCATTTTAGCGCCGCGCACTGAGAGCCCAAAGTTGGGTAGCCGACCATAAAGAACGCCGTCTGGGTTGTGTACTTCGCCGTGACGGACTAAGTGGATTCGATCGGCAGCCATGGCTTCTAGTTTACCCTCCGCTAAACTTGTCACCTGGTGCCAACCAGGCTGTACAAAGCCTGAAGATTGGCCAAAAGTATTGGCCAAGAAAGCAAACGATATGTCTAATCGCTCCCTAATCAAGTCGCTGGCTGCAAGCCAAGACGGCCCTGTTCAACTCAGCGGCTGGGTGGAAACCCTGCGCGACCAAAAGCGCATCCAATTCGTTGTGCTGCGCGATGAAAGCGGTTCCGTTCAGGTCACCTATAAGCGTCAAGAAGAAGACGCCCAGGCAGACATTATTTCGAGCCTGACTCACGGTTCGTTTGTAACCGTAACCGGTGGCTTGGTTCACGACGAGCGCGTGAAGCTTGGCGGCATCGAGATCCAGTTGGAAAAGCTTGAGATCGTGACTTTGGCCAACCCAGAGACTCCAATCGCAGAGGACACCAGCATCGACAAGCGCCTGGACTGGCGCTTCTTGGATCTTCGTCGCCCAGAGATGAACCTGGTCTTCCGAATTCAGACCACCTTGGAACGAGCCTGGCGCGAATACTGGTACGCCAACGATTTCGTTGAGCTTCACACTCCTAAGCTGATGGGTTCGCCTTCGGAGTCCAACGCCGAGCTGTTCGAGATGGACTACTTTGAACTTGGCAAGGCCTACCTGGCACAGAGCCCACAGTTCTACAAGCAGATGGCAATGGTTTCCGGCCTCGGTCGAATCTTTGAGATCGGCCCAGCTTTCCGAGCTGACCCTTCCTTTACCTCGCGCCACGCCACCGAGTTCACCTCGATCGACATGGAGGTCTCGCACATCGATAGCCACGAGGACATCATGGCTATTCAGGAGCAGCTGCTTTCGCGCGGACTTCAGGCAGTCAAGGATGCCCACGGCGAAGACATCAAGGCCCTCTTCGATGTTGACATTGTGGTTCCAACCGTTCCGTTCCCTCGCATCCCTATCACCGAGGCGTACAAGATCATTGCCGAGCGCGGCCACGTGATTGAACGTGGAGGCGACCTAGACCCGGAGGGCGAGCGCCAGATTGCCGCCCACGTTGCCGAGACCTTTGGTCACGAGTTTGTGTTTGTCACCGACTACCCAACCAGCGTTCGCCCGTTCTATCACATGCGTCACGCCGACAACCCTGGCCTGACCAACAGTTACGACTTGATTTGGCGTGGCACCGAGATCACCACGGGAGCTCAGCGTGAGCACCGAATCGACATCCTGATTGAGCAGGCCAAGGAGAAGGGCCTTCACCCAGAAGGCCTCAAGGAAACCTACCTGGACTTCTTTGAGTACGGTGCTCCAACTCACGGTGGTTTCGGTATGGGATTGGCTCGCGTGCTGATGTTGATGCTTCACCAAGCCAACATCCGCGAAGTCACTTACCTATTCCGTGGACCAACCCGCTTGATCCCGTAAAGCTCTAAGACGAAGCGATTCTGTAGCTAGAAATGCCCAGGCCTTTGGCCTGGGCATTTCTTATAAACACGCCCGCACTGCCGGAGGTGAGTTGGTCTCTAGTTGACCCAGTTAGCAACTTGAACGCCGACCATGGGACCAAAGTGGCGGATGTTGTTTGTTACGAGAGTTAGGTCAGCGTTAGCAGCGTGTGCGGCAATCTGGGCGTCGTGAAAACCAATGTTGTGACCTGCAGCTTTGTTGCTGTGAGCCAACTCGGCAGCAACCAAGGCATCTGACTTAGTAAATGGAACAACATCTACAACGCGGAGAAACGCTGCAAAGGCTTCTTCGTATTTGGTTCCCTTGAAGGACAGCAACCCACTCATTAGCTCTTGGTAAACGATTGAAGAAATGCACCACTCGCCTAGAAAGTTTTTGGCCTTCTCAACGACCTTGGGATTTTGTTTTATGAAGTGACTCGCAGTGTCGGTGTCGAGCATGTACTGCATCTTTATTCCTTTTCCATGAAGGCGACCACGTCGAAGCGGCCATCCGGCTGGACTGGGTAAAAATCAGAATCGCTGAATTTTGGAAGCGTTTCGCAAATGGCAAAGAACTGATCCCATTTTGAGTGTCCCGACTTTCGAATCAGTAACGCATTCAAAGATTCGTC
>CAIYOE010000242.1 GCA_903927775.1 uncultured Micrococcales bacterium
AGACCTACCTCCCGGTACCGGCGACATTGCTATTAGCCTTGGCCAGCTGCTGCCAACCGCCAAAACCGTGGTGGTGACCACCCCACAGATTGCCGCGGCCGAGGTTGCCGAGCGCAGCGGTTCGGTTGGTCTGCAGACCGGCCAAAAAGTCTTTGGCGTTATCGAAAACATGGCCTGGCTTGAACTGCCCGATGGAAGCAAGATGGAGCTGTTTGGCTCGGGTGGCGGGCTCGAGGTTGCTAATCGGCTGTCAGAAATCCAGGGTTCTCCGGTATCGGTTTTAGGCCAGATTCCCATAAGTGTTCCACTACGAGAAGGCAGCGATGCCGGCCAGCCAGTGGTCTCGGAAAATCCAAATGACCCAGCCGCCCTGGCAATCCAGCAAATCGCCAACCTTTTGGCGGCCGACCAACTTGGTTTGGCGGGCAAAAAGCTTAAACTTAGCGTGTGAGTTCAACGAAGATTCAGGGGCTACTTAGCCACCTAGGCAGCCACGCGGCAAGCGTGGAAATCATTAACCCAAGCACGGGTAAGAACGCTTATCCCCTGCCTCAGTTCACGGCTCACGAGGTGGCGGTTGCCGCCCAAACCCTTCGCGACAACGCACACATTTGGACCAACACTCCGGTGCAGCAGCGCGGTCAGGTTCTGCTGAACCTACACGACCTCATGATCAAACACGAGTCCGAGCTGCTTGAACTATTGCAATTCGAAACGGGCAAGGCTCGCGCCCACGCATTCGAAGACTTTGCAGGAGCCCTGAACTCGGCCCGCCACTTTGGCAAGCTGGCACCCAAGGTGTTGCACACCAAGCGAGTCCGCTCTGGCGCCCCAACCCTTACCCGCAACTACGTTGACTTGGTTCCCGTGGGAATCGTCGGTGTAATCACACCGTGGAACTATCCGCTGGCTCTCACCGGCCTCGATGTCCTTCCTGCGCTCGCCGCCGGTAACCCCGTGCTGCACAAGATCGACAACCAAACCGCACTTACCGCGCTGTATCTGCGGCAACTGGCTGTAGAAGCTGGTCTTCCGGAATCGGCTTGGACGATAGTGGTTGGCGACGGAGCCGAGGTCGGCAATGCCGTGACGGACAACGTGGACTTTGTGGCCTTCACCGGATCGACCGCAACTGGCAAGATCGTGGCACAGCGCGCTGCGGCTCGACTGATTGGTTACAGCCTGGAACTGGGCGGCAAGAACCCAATGATTGTTCTGCCAAGTGCCAACATCAAGAAGGCCGCCAAGTTGGCGGTTACCAGCTCGGTGGCCAACACCGGCCAGCTGTGTGTCTCTATTGAGCGCGTTTACGTGCCAAATGCCAGCATCGATGAGTTCATCGCTGGCGCCACCGCGATTGCTCAGAGCCTCAAGATTGAAAAAGACGGCGGATTCGAAAACGACCTGGGTACTCTTACCGGAGCAGCCCAGTTCAAGCGATTCACCAGCATGCTGGCCGACGCCAAGAGCAAGGGCGCAACCGTGGCTGGCGGCGAGCCGCAGCCTCAGATTGGCCCTTACTTTGTGAGCCCGGCGATCGTTAGCCACATCCCTGCCGATGCAGATTTGGACCGTCGCGAGGTGTTCGGACCAATCCTGCAGGTCTACGGCTACGACTCCGTCGAAGACGCCATCGAGGCAGCCAACGACACCGAATACGGCCTGAACGCATCGGTGATCGGCAACGCCAGCGAGGCAATGACCGTGGCCAAGCGCCTACAAGCCGGCAGCGTCAACATCAATGAGGGTTTCCGTGCCAGCTTTGCCAGCATGGATTCACCGATGGGCGGAGTTAAGCAATCTGGCCAGGGTCGCCGA
>CAIYOE010000243.1 GCA_903927775.1 uncultured Micrococcales bacterium
GATGTATGGGGTCGTGGTGTGGATTTGGATTTGTACCACCCGAACCGTCGCAACGAGGCAAAGACTCAGGAGTTCCGCAAGCAGTGGGCTCCGAATGGCGAGAAGATTGTTGGCTACGTTGGTCGCTTGGCTGCCGAAAAGCAGGTTCACCGCATGGCCGAGCTGATGGACATTCCAAACACTCGATTTGTTTTGGTGGGTGCTGGACCAGAGCTGGCGCGTCTCAAGTTTGATTTCGCTGGAAAGCCGGTAACTTTTGCAGGCCGACTAACCGGAGTTGACCTGGCCAGCGCTTACGCGGCGTTCGATGCATTTGTGCACTTCGGTACCGAAGAAACATTTGGCCAGACTATCCAAGAGGCCCAGGCCAGCGGTTTGCCGCTGGTGGCGCCAAACAGCGGCGGACCTATGGTCCTGGTGGATCACGGCCACACCGGCTACTTGGCTCACCCAACCAAGAAACACGCATTCACCCCATTTGTGAATGAACTGCTGTCCGATGACGCGCTTCGTGCCCAGATCGGCGAGCAGGCTCGCAGAAGTGTGCTTAAGAAGTCTTGGGAAGCCAACAATGCCAAGCTGCTTGACTACTACGCTAGAGCCATCGAACTAAACGCTCTAAAGAAGGCAAAATCGCTTGAACTGGCTTGATGCGCAATCCGTTGTAAATGCCTTTGGTGGTTGGGCGGTTTTGGCGGTAACGGTTTTCGTGTTTTTCGAAACTGCCTTTATTTTCACTTCGTTCTTGCCGGGTGACTCGCTCTTGTTCATTTTGGGAATCACGTTGGCAACATCAACCACAGCGATGATTCCGTTTCCTATCGCAGTCCTATTGGTTTTGGCATCGGCCGTTTTAGGAAGCCAGGTTGGTTTCGAAGTCGGCCACAAAGTAGGAACCCCGCTTTTTGAACGCAACCACGGGCTCATTTTCAACCCCAAGGTTCTAAAGCGCACTCACGAACTGTTCGAACGCTATGGCGCCCGTGCCGTCATTTTGGCAAGGTTTGTGCCGATCATCCGCGCTCTGGTGCCCATGCTGGCCGGTATCAGTTACCTTGAACGACCAAAGTTTTTCAGATACAACCTGATTGGCGGTTGTGCGTGGGTTATCGGATTTATGTGTGCCGGGTTTTTTCTGGGCGAGGTGCCGTTCTTCCACGATCACCTAGACCAAACGGTTCTGGCGATTGTGATTCTGTCTTCTCTGCCGTTCCCGCTCGAACTGCTACGCCATTGGTTGAAAAATCGCAAGGCTGCGAAGCAGTCTTAAACAACCATCGATGGCCGGCCTGGCCGACACCTAGGCGGCCGTGGCGAACTCTCGCTGGCTGGCTGGGATTACCTCAAAGTTGGTGGCGTCGAACGGAACCAACTGCAGATGCTTGGACTGCATTCCGTCACCGCTACTCTTGCCCTTGATTCTGCGCTCGATAAACGGCAGAACGTGAACCACGTACCAACGCAGAGTGGCATAAAGCCCGCGTGATGGAGCAATCAAATCCTGAGGCGCGGCCTCTGGCATTCGGTGAGTAAGCCCAAGAAGCTCGGCGGCTTTGTTGGCTACCTTGATGTGCCCGTGCCCGCTGAAATGCACCATGTCCTCGGCCCAGTAGGCCAACTCTTCTAGGTGCTGAATCCCGTATACATCGATGACAGGGATGTCTAGTTCCGCCGCCACGCGTTCAATCAAGGCGGTCATGCGCGCGGCCTTTGGCAGCACTCTACGGAAAAACTTAAGGTGAGCCGGACGAATAGTATTGGCGACCACAACGTCGCAACCAGCAGCTTGCAAAAGCACCAGGCCGTCGCGGAAAATCTGCTCCAACTCCGGCAGTGTTTCTTGGCGAGTCATAAAGTCGTTGCTGCCGGCCATGATTGTTACCAGATCCGGTTGGAGACGCAAGGCCGCTTCTAGTTGAGTCGACATGATGGTACGCATTTTGCTACCGCGAAGAGCAAGGTTCGCAAAGTGAAAATCGGTTCCTCGAACACTTGCCTCAATGCTCAGTAGTGCCGCCAGACGGTCTGTCCATCCGTTGTGATCGCGTTTGCGATCAAAGGTGAAGTCGCCAAGTCCTTCGGAGAGTGAATCTCCGATCGCTACATAACTTCGGTATGGCGCGCCGTTCATAGGTAAATTTTCGGCGCCAGCGGTTACAACGGCTTGAACTTAGGGATAAAGCCAAGTTGTAACTAGGTTAACAACTAGCTTCTCCACCTGCGCACGTCTAGCTGAAGTAGCCAGTCCACAAAGTGGGGGTTGCTAAGCACGGCCTGGCCACGCTGTTGTCGCATTAGCTCAATTGCCTTTTTGGCGCTTAGGCCATCGCGGATTAGCACCAAAGCCATGATCAGAGACGAACGATTGATGCCAGCCTGGCAACGAATCAGGACCCGGCGGCCGGATTTCCAGTCGGCATGCGCGGTTTCCACCAGCGCGTGCAGATCGTCTAGATTGAAGTCGCTCATGTCGGAGTCCATGATTCCAAAGCGCAGCTCTTTGACAAACCAATCCGCTGGGCGAGCCCAAGCATAAAGAGTTACAACCGTGTCGAAGTTGTCCTTGTTCACCAGGGTTTCGGCGTTGCCGAACGAACTGCCAAAGTGAACCGAGTTCATGTCGTCGGACGTATCGGTGCCACCGAGGTGAAGTCCAGGCAGCACCTCGTTCCAAACATCGACCGGGTAGTAGACGTCGTAGACGGGTGCGGCAAA
>CAIYOE010000244.1 GCA_903927775.1 uncultured Micrococcales bacterium
CAGCGTAAACAGCTGCGTCGGCTAGTTCTTCTTCGATACGTAGAAGCTGGTTGTACTTAGCAACTCGCTCCGAACGAGCAGGTGCACCGGTCTTGATCTGGCCCGCGTTGGTTGCAACGGCTAGGTCAGCAATAAAGGTGTCCTCGGTCTCGCCCGAACGGTGGCTGATGATCGCCTTCATGCCGTTGCGCTGAGCCAGCGAAACTGCATCCAGGGTCTCGGTTAGAGTACCGATCTGGTTTACCTTGACCAAAATGGCGTTTCCGGCAACCTCGTCGATGCCCTTCTGCAGGCGGGCAGGGTTGGTTACGTATAGGTCGTCTCCAACCAACTGAACCTTGGAGCCAAGCTCGGCGGTCATCGCAGTCCAGCCAGCCCAGTCATCCTCGGCTAGTGGGTCTTCGATCGAGACCAGTGGGTAGTTGGCAACTAGGTTCGCGTAGTACGCGATCATCTCGGCGCTCGAGAGCTCCTGGCCCTCAAAGGTGTACTTGCCAGTTGCTTCGCTGTAGAACTCGGTCGATGCGACGTCTAGTGCAAGAGCGATGTCGGTGCCTAGCTTGTAACCAGCCTTGGCAACTGCCTCGGCGATTAGGTCTAGTGCCGCCGCGTTGGTTGGAAGCTCAGGGGCAAAGCCACCTTCGTCTCCAAGACCGGTGCTTAGACCCTTGCTGTGAAGCAGGCTCTTTAGCGCGTGGTAAACCTCGACACCCCAACGAAGGGCTTCACTGAAGGTCTCTGCACCCAAAGGAACAATCATAAATTCCTGGATGTCAACGCCGGTGTCTGCGTGAGCTCCACCATTGATGATGTTCATTAGCGGCACAGGAAGAACGTAGGCGTTTGGTCCGCCAAGGTAGCGGTAAAGTGGCTGGCCGGTGGTCTCTGCTGCAGCGCGAGCGGTTGCTAGCGAAACACCAAGGATGGCGTTTGCACCCAGGTTGCTCTTGGTTGCGGTGCCATCTAGCGAGATAAGCGCTGCGTCTACTAGGCGCTGGTCTAGGGCGTCGAATCCGATGATGCCGTCTTCGTCGTCGCCGATCTGCTCGATAACAGCGTGAACTGCTCCAAGAACACCCTTACCTAGGTAGCGACCCTTGTCGCCATCGCGGGATTCGTGGGCTTCGAACGCACCGGTAGATGCACCCGATGGAACTGCTGCGCGACCAAACGAGTCGTCTTCTAGCAGGACCTCAACCTCAACGGTTGGGTTTCCGCGGCTGTCTAGGATTTCGCGAGCGCCAATGGCTTCGATGATTGACAAGGTGTCTCCTCTTATATGGGGTGGCCTTGGTGACCACCTGTTAGGACTGATTTGGGCGTGGTTGAACGCCGAAAAACTTCTTTGTGATCTGGAAGTAGTTTACTTGGTGTCGCATTGCCGCGTGGAGGCAGGGCGCGCGATGGTTTACCTAATGTTTGGGTAACTAGGGGGCTAACTTTTGACTAACTTGTACTTGGCTGGGACAAGAGCCATCTGAAGGTCGAGTGCAACCATGAGTTTGACCATTGTGTCGAGCGTGGGATTTGCAAGTCCGCCTTCAAGTCGGCTTATCTCAGGCTGAGGAACTCCACTGAGTTCAGCCAGTTGCTTTTGGCTGAGCTGTTTTACTTCGCGGCCTTCGACCAGCGCCACTGCCAGCACCGTTCTTGTGTGGTGACCCAAGACGCTGGTTTCGATTTCAGCTATTTCCCGGGGCTCTAAGGATGCAATCTCACCCTGCAATTGAGCTAAAACCTGATCGGCTGACATGCGGATTCTCTTCTTGGGCATAGTTTGATTATGTATCATATTGGATAAAAACACTAGATTCCTTTCGCAATTTCTCTTGCCAATGCGATCTCCCGTTGCTGCCGTTTAGAGGTCGAATCCCGTTTTTTGTCATAAGCGCTCAGAATCAGAAAAATCTGCTCGCCTTGAATAACGAAGAAACACCTAACCAGCACGTTTGGGTCGAGTCTGTAGCGATACTCCGCTAACCCATTTCCAAGCCATTTAGCCTTGTCAGACTTAAATAAGCTCAAGCCAAGGTCTGATAAGTCAGTAGTTAGGGTGCTGAGCAAAGCTAAGAACTCGTTGGTCGAAAGCCTTTTCAGGATTTTCCTGAATTTTGGAAAGTCGACAAACTCGACCTTCCAAGCGACTTCTGAATCCATGTTCCAAAACTAGGAACATACCTAATAGTGAAACCCTCGACCAGCCCAGGTTGTGCAAAACTCACCCTGCGTACCTAGCCTTTTTCACTAAACAGACCGTCGCCAATCATGAGAACCAGGTGGAACTTGGCGCGAGTCATGCCCACATAGAGCGGCTCTTTAAGCCAAAGCCCCTTGGATTCAGACCATTCTTTGCTCTTGTTGTTGATGTCGGTAATGACCACCACATCTGATTCGAGTCCCTTGAACTTACCAATCGAACGCCAACGGATTTTGCCTTGTGTGGTTGGGTGTCGCAGTTGCGTCTTCAACCATCGCTCATCAGCGTTTTCTGGCTCGCGTGCGAACACAGTTCCGGCGAGCGCCGTTTTCCCGTAAGGCGACAGAATGCGGATCTGCTCCGGGGTGTAGCGCTCCAGAAGCTTCTTCAGAACCTCCACAAGCGCTTTGATTTCCTGGCCCTCTTGGGGTCGAACTACCTCAAACGCAGAATCCACGTCTCGAGGTACTGCGTGCTTAAAGCCATCGACTTTGAGCGACAAAAACTCAAATAGTTTGTCACTTAAGCCTGGCGCTTGCCTACAGTTCTTGTACAACTTGAACTTGGTCAGATTGGGGAAAATCTCTTTGGCAATCTCATACGAGGCGGGCCCATCGTGGCTTCCGTAGAGATTCTGAGA
>CAIYOE010000245.1 GCA_903927775.1 uncultured Micrococcales bacterium
GTCTATGGTTTGAAGCGAACCGGGATGAACACATCGGCGCTTCGATCAGCTCCAAGGGTGTGGTCTGCTCTGGTGGTGATTGCGCAGACCACCCGAGTACAGTCCTGGTCGCCAATCATCTTGGTTAGCGCCAACTTCACCTTGAAGGTGCCGCCCTTGCCGAATGGTTTTACCAACGGCTTGGCGTAAATCGGTGGGTTCGAAGAGATCCAGATAGAAGAGTTGCTTGCACCTGTGATATCAAAAGGACCGCAAAGATCGGGTCGTTGACCCGCCGTCGGCAACACGCAGTAGGTCACGTAGATTCCAACTTTTGTGCTGTAACCCTTGCCGCTCACGGTCACGGTTTGCCCATCCATGACATCGACGGCAGCGGTTGCCGCAAGCACCTGACCTGCCAGACCCACCGATTTCAGTGAGCCCAGAGTGGCAGTTGGATTTGGCTTGGGTGCGGGCTTGGATGCCACAGTTGCGGCAAAGCCAACGGTCGCAAACCCAAGGGCAAGAACCAGTGCGAGAACAGGTACCAGCAGCAGTTTTAGGGCTGGCGCCAGCGGTTTCGCACCCGCGCTTGCTTCCAACTCAGACTCGAACAAACTCTTCATGCCTGCAACGTTAGGAAACAGTTTCGGTTTCGACCTGACACGATGTCAGCCGGCACCTTTTACCCATCACAGGCGTAATCTGAAAGTGTGCAGCACCCGCAAGCTCAGATCGTAAAACCTCGTCCGATTCGCCTCACAACACGGACCGGCGTTGAGGTTCAGCGCCTTCTCCCACAGGCGGGGCTTCGAAAAGTTGGCGCCTGGGTTTTCCTAGATCACTTTGGGCCAACCATCGCTGATGACTCCATGGTGGTTGCCGCTCACCCGCACACCGGTTTGCAGACCGCCACTTGGCTACTAGACGGCCTAGTGGAGCACCGGGATTCAATCGGATCGGTGCAGACCCTGAGGGCAGGCGAGTTCAACCTGATGACCGCCGGACGAGGAATCGCACACAGCGAGCTCGGGCTGGTGAACCCCATGGTTCCTTTTGATCAGGCAAAACTCATGCACGCGGTTCAGCTCTGGATTGCCCTTCCAGACACGCATCGTCAGCTGGCACCGAGTTTTGAACACCACGCGAACCTGCCCAGGGTCGCTGGTCGCGGTTTCAGCGCCAAAGTGTTTGTTGGTACCTTCCACGGTGCCACCTCTCCGGCCACTGTCTATTCACCTCTGGTGGGTGTGCAGTTGGGCATCGATGGCCTAGAAACCGTGATGGTGCCACTGGACCATCACTTTGAGCACGCAATCATTCCACTCACCGGTTCACTCACGGTCGACGGCCGCCACGTGGAGGCCGGCGAGATGATCTTCTTGCCGGTGGGCGATGCCGGTGTGATGATTTCCGCAGGTCGAGCGGGGACACAAGCGCTGCTGATTGGCGGAACCCCATTCCAAGAAAATCTGGTCATGTGGTGGAACTTCATCGGTCGTAGCCACGCAGAGATAGTGGAGATGCGTAGGCTTTGGAACGCTCGCGGTTCAGAAGAAAGCATCGATGTAGCCGCCTCGCACGACCGTTTCGGAGCGGTATTTCCAGATCAGGTGGGTGGCTGGATTCCAGCGCCCGACCTGCCCAATGTGGAGTTACGCCCCCGCTAAAATAGAGGTGTCCGCCACTGTTTTCAGGAGCCATTTGTGCCAAAAATCATCGTTGAGGTAATGCCTAAAGCCGACCTACTAGACCCACAGGGCAAGGCAGTCGCAAACGCTCTGCACCGCCAGGGTCACGCAAACATCCTCAACGTGCGTATCGGCAAGCGCATCGAACTTCACACCGAAGGTGTTCCAACCGAAGCGGAGTTAGCTGAGGCACAGAAGATCGCCGACTCGTTCCTGAGCAACGGCGTAATCGAAGACGTGGTCAAGATCCACGTAGAGAACTAAGGCCGATCGTCATGAAGATCGGTGTTGTTACTTTTCCGGGCACCTTAGATGACCGCGACGCAGCCCGCGCCGTTCGCATCGCTGGTGCCACCGTTGTGCCGCTTTGGCACGCCGATGAAAACCTGCACAAGGTAGACGCAGTTGTTCTTCCTGGTGGTTTCAGCTACGGCGACTACCTGCGCTGTGGCGCCATTGCCGCTCAGGCTCCCGTAACTCAGGCAATCGTCAAGGCCGCCAATGGTGGGCTTCCGGTTTTGGGTATTTGCAACGGATTCCAGGTTCTGGTCGAGTCTCACCTTCTGCCCGGCGGCCTTATCCGCAATGAGGCACAGCACTTTATCTGCCGCGACCAGAAGCTTCGAGTAGAGAACGTGGATACTGCTTGGACCAACGCTTTTGAACTGAACCAAGAGATCACCATTCCGCTCAAGAACGGTGAGGGCGGCTACATTGCAGACGCCGAAACTTTAAGGCGCCTGGAGGGCGAAGGTCTTGTTGCGTTCCGCTACCTTGATGGCAACCCAAACGGATCGGTGAACGACATCGCTGGGCTTCGCAACGAACGCGGCAACGTTGTCGGCCTCATGCCTCACCCCGAGCACGCCGTAGAGGCGGGCTTTGGCCCGGACACCGCAAGTGCGATGCGCAGCGGCATCGATGGCCTCAAATTCTTTGAATCTGTTTTGAAAGCGGTAGTCAACGCATGAGCGAACTAGCCACCCCTGCAACCGGAGCGACGGCAACCGGAGCCTCGGCAACCGGCGTAGACACCACA
>CAIYOE010000246.1 GCA_903927775.1 uncultured Micrococcales bacterium
GCAACTACATCGAGAGTAGACATAACCAGACCGGCACCGTTACCGATAACACCGACCTCGCCGTCTAGCTTTACGTAGTTGAGGTTTAGCGCCTTGGCCTTAGCCTCTAGCGGGTCAACCTTGGCGATCGAAACTTCTTCGCGGTCAGTGTGACGGAACTCAGCGTTCTCGTCTAGCGAGACCTTGCCGTCTAGGGCAACGATGTCGCCATCCTTGGTGAGAACCAGCGGGTTTACCTCTACCAGGGTGGCGTCTTCGTTCTTGAAGACGTTCCACAGGCTAACAAAAACCGGAGCAACCTTGGCTGCTAGCTCGTCGTTAAAGCCACCGGCCTTTGCGATCTCTAGTGCCTTTGGCAGGGTGATTCCCTCGAGCGCGCTAACGGCGATCTTGGCGAGTGCCTCTGGGCGCTCAACTGCAAGCTGCTCGATTTCCATTCCACCCTCTACGCTGCAAAGCGAAAGGAAGGTGCGGTTGCTTCTGTCTAGCAGAACCGAGAAGTAGAACTCTTTGTCGATTGCCGCTCCCTGAGCAATCATGACGCGCTTTACAACGTGTCCCTTGATGTCTAGACCAAGGATGTCCGAAGCCTTTTCGCGAGCTTCTTCTGGGTTGTGAACAACCTTGACGCCGCCGGCCTTGCCGCGGCCTCCTACCTGGACCTGCGCCTTAACAACGACGGTGCCGCCGATCTTGGCTGCAGCAGCTGCTGCTTCGTCTGGGGTGTCTGCAATTAGACCCTGGAGAACTGGAACTCCATAGGCCTCGAACAGGTCGCGAGCCTGATACTCAAATAAATCCACGTCTAATCCTTTTGGGCTGGAATGAGGGGCAAAAGCCTTATTAAGTCTAGACGTGCTTGTTACCTGGTTTTCCCGGTTTGAAGTTTCTGTAGACCACAGATCGGTGCTCAATTTTCACGATTTCAACAAAAACTTGGTCTTGATCGATGAAATACAGAATTCGGTACTCTCCCCGACGCGCGCTGTACATGGGAAACAGCGGTTCGTTTAGTTGTTTTCCCACTCGGTAGGGGTTTTCGGCAAGTGGCCCTTCGATAAAAGCCATGACCGCTTCGACAATCCGCAAGGGAAGATCTTCGGCTAAAGCCTTACGCGCCAACTTTGAAAGCGTGATCGCATATTTAGGTGGTCGGTCGGGCATTTAGAGAATTCGTCCGGCCTCACGAAGTTCCGCTTTGACCTGCTCTAAGGAATAACTTCGGCCAGCGCCTAGGTCTTGGATGCCCTGCTTTATGTCGGCCATGAGTTCTTGGTCGGCCAGTATTTCCAAAGTTTCCACAAGCGCGTCGTAATCATCGGCGCCCAGAAGAACAGCAGCCCTTTGCCCGTTTTTTGTTATTTCAAAACGCTCGTGGGTGGTCTCTGCTTGCACAACAAGCTTGGAAAGTTCGCTCCTGGCCTCTGCCAAAGAAAGGGTAGTCATGTACAGAATTATAGGCATCACAGCCGACATTTCGGTAGTGAGTTTATTAGCCTTCGACCTTGGTGATCGGGGCAACTTTGACCAGCAGTTTCTTCATGCCAACGGCGCCAAAATGGATCTCTGCTGTCTGACGCGGAGGCTTGCCGGAAACGGAAACCACTTTGCCCTTGCCAAAGTCGGCGTGCATTACGAATTCACCCGGAGCCAGCTCCATGTCGCCGTTGTTCTTTACGCTACTGATAGCGCCCTTCCACTCGGTCTTTGGTTTGTTGCTTGGGGTTCCGCCATAGCCACTGCCAGAAGTACCGGCGCCGGGAGCGTATCCGGATTGGTCGGCGATCGACGGACGGTAACTCGGCAACCCACGACCAGCGCCGGATTCGCGCCAGGCAATAAGGTCGGCTGGGATTTCATTCAAAAAGCGGCTCGGAGTAGCTGCGTCGGTCTCGCCAAACGTGGTGCGGCTCATAGCAAGACTCAGGTGCAGGTGCTTGCGGGCGCGAGTGATTCCCACGTAGAACAGGCGACGCTCTTCGGCAAGGCCACCCGGAGTCAGGAAGGACATACGGTGAGGCAAAAGACCTTCCTCGATTCCGGCCAAGAACACTGCGTCGTATTCCAAACCCTTTGCGGTGTGCAGCGTCATTAGGCTAACCGAGCCAGATTCGTCGTCGATGTCGTCGGCTGCGGCCACCAAGGCGACCTCGTTCAAGAAGTCCGGCAGACGGCCATCGGGGTTGTTTCGCTGGAATTCGCGAGCCACGTTTACGAGTTCGTCGAGGTTCTCAACGCGGGCTTCGTCTTGAGGGTCTCTGCTAGCACGAAGCGACTCGAGCAAACCGCTGTTGGCCAAGACCTCGCGCAGA
>CAIYOE010000247.1 GCA_903927775.1 uncultured Micrococcales bacterium
ATCGCAGCTGTTTTGGCAAAGCGCATGCACATTCCCGTGTATCACATGGAGGCGGGCAACCGTTCGTTCGACGAAAACGTTCCCGAAGAAAGCAACCGCCGTATGGTGGACCACGTTTCGGACTTTAACCTGCCCTACAACGAGTACTCGAAGCGCAACCTGCTGAACGAAGGCCTACACCCACGTCGTTTGATGATGACCGGATCTCCTATGCGCGAGATCATGAATCACCACATCGATGATATTTTGGCCAGCAACGTTCTTGAGGATCTCAAGTTGGCTCCTCAGGGTTATTTCTTGGTCAGCGCCCACCGTCAGGAGAACGTCGATGTTCCAGCCAGACTGCAGAAACTCTTGGACACCCTGCAGGCTATACACCAAAAATGGCAGCTACCCGTTTTGGTCAGCACTCACCCTCGTACCCGTAAGAAGCTCGAAGCGCTTCCTGGTTTTACCGAAACCCCAGGGGTGATCTTCCACGAACCTTTCGGATTCCTTGCATACAACAAACTGCAGATGAATGCCAAGGCGGTTATTTCTGACTCGGGAACCATTGCCGAAGAGAGCAGCATCCTTGGATTCCCTGCCGTGACCATCCGCGATTCCATCGAACGCCCAGAGGCCATCGATGTTGCGGCTATTGTCATGACCGGCCTAAAGGCGAACGAAGTAATCAATGGCCTAGAAGAAGTGATTGCCAACCCACCGGCGGCGGATCGGGTGCTGCCTCAGGGTTACGAAGTTACCGACTTTTCACAGAGAGTTGTTCGCTTCATTATGAGCACTTATGGCCGACACCACGAGTGGGCGGGCATTCGCAAGCTGGGTTAGCTTGACCTAGGGGGAAGGTTTTCGGGGGAATGAAAATAGCAGTACTGGTCTTAGCGCACAAAAATTTGGGTCAACTTAACAGGCTGGTTTCACACTTGGCGCAAGACTTCGACGTTTATGTCCACATAGATAAAAAATCGTCAATCAAAGTCGGCCAGGTAGTCCAGTCGCCAAACGTTTTCGTACATAAGAAATTTAAAATTTCTTGGGGTTCGCTTGAGATGGTGAAGGCCACACTCCATCTAATGAAGGAATCCTGCTCTAAGGGTTACGGCCGATATATTGTGATTTCAGGTCAGGACTTACCACTTCGAAATAATAAAGACATTCGAGACTTCTTCAGTGAAAATAATTCGAGCGAATTTATTTCAGGGTTGAATCTAAAGTTTTGGGACAAGGGCGGACTAGAGCGCGTTGAGTATTTTCACGCGCCTTCGCCCGTAGGTTCTCATGGGCTGATTCGAACAAATCGCCTCGTTTTGAACTACAGCATGAATCTAGCCAACCGAGCCCTGGGAGTGAAGCGACAATCCAACTGGGATTTTTATTGCGGTTCCAATTGGTTCGACCTGTCCTCCAGAGCTGTGGAGGCGATTTTGAGGCATGTTTCCTCAAACCCAGAATTCATCAAGAGGTTTCGATGGACAGCCTGCTGTGACGAAATTTTCTTCCAAACCGCGCTGGCACTCCAGGGGTTTGAGGACAAGTTCCAGCCGTCGCCACTTCGCTACATCGATTGGAAAACTGGTCCCGAACACCCACGAACACTGAGGCAATCGGATTTGAACGAGCTAGTGCACTCTGAAATGCTTTTTGCCCGTAAGTTTGACCAAACAGTCGATCCAGACATTATTGACGCTTTGTACGCACGGCTCCAGCCTTAGCGGACTGCCATCCACTCGCCCAGCTGCTCGGCGGGCACAGCCTTGCTGAACAAAAAGCCCTGAACGCACTTCACGCCCAAAGCAGCCAGCGAATCCGCGACCTCCTGTGTTTCAACGCCCTCGGCAACCACCGTGAGCCCCAGAGAATCCGCGATTTGCTTGATGTCGGAAATCAGGCTGGCACTGCGATCGCTCAGTGCGGCGTCGGGCAAGAAACTGCGGTCGATCTTGAGTAAGTCAAGTGGTAGCTGGTGGGCCTGACCCAGGTTGGAATAGCCGGAGCCAAAATCATCCAGGGCGATTCGAATTCCCTGTTCGCGCAATACTCTCAATTGTTCCAACGCATTCGGTTGGTTCACCATGGCGTGCTCGGTTACCTCTAGTACAAGCGCCGCAGCGGGAACTTTGTTTCTTTGCAGCGCGGAAATCACAAAGTTGGCGAGGTTAGGGTCCTGCAACTGGACCAGGTCTAGGTTCACAGAAACGTAGGGCACAAGGTCTTTGGTTACAAAGCCACTCAAAGTGCTAGACCAGGCCATCAATGATTCTTCGATGATTTGCCAACCAAGCTCAACCGTTACACCCGCGCGCTGAACCGAAGATAGGAAGTTCCCGGGCATAACTAGGCCAACACCTGGCCTCTCCCAACGCACCAGAGCTTCTGCGCCTACGGCTTGTCCGGTCTGCAAATCGACTACTGGCTGGTAATAAACCTTGAACTCTCCGGAGCGTAAGGCATTTCGAACCGCAATTTCTTCGTGCCACACATTCATCATCGACTGGTGCCGATTTGGGTCGTAAAGCACAAATCCTTCGCGGTCGCCAGGTGCTTTAGCCAAGTAAATGGCCATAGCCGCGCTTCTGGAGAGTTCGGCAGCGTTTGCCACATCGCTGCCATTTAGGCTCAGACCAGCGCACACCGAGATTCTGGCCTCCTGACCAGCCAGCTCGGTAGTAAAACTCAGTTGATTTGCAATTTGTGTGGCGCGATTCAAAACCTGTTTTTCGTCCTCCCCTTGCAATAAAACACCGAACTCATCTGCGGAAAGCCTGGCCAAAGACTCGCCGTGCAGCATGGCCTTTGATAAACGGCTGGCAACCAGATTCAAAACATCGTCGCCGGCCGCATAACCCAACGATGAGTTGACATCGCGGAATCGGTCAATGTCTAAAATAAGGACTCCCAGGCTGAGGCCGGAAGATTTAGCAGACTCAAACTGGGCATCGATCGCCTTTGTGAATGTGCTGCGATTCGGGAGTCCCGTCACAGAATCAAAGTCCTTTTGATACTCCAAAGCCCGTTCGTTCTGGTCGCGACTTTCCAAAACGGCCAACACCTCGTTGGCGCGTGATTGCGCCAACTCCGAGTCCTCGATATGTTCTGAATCTACTTCGAGCGCAGCAAGGTCCTCTGCTACCCGTGCCTTGATTTGGGCGCTGGGGGTTGCCGCACTGATAAGCTCCAACCATTGGCGACTAAGTGATTCAAGCTGTCGCATCAAAACCAAACGACGCCTCGTTGCCTCTAGTCGGTTCCGTTCCTCGCTTAACCGAGTTCGGGTTATTACGTAGGCTCTTCGAATATCTCTCGAAAGCCAAACCGATAGCCCTAAGCCCAAAATCAAAATGACGGCTAAAAGGATCGACTGTTGCAGTTCCGACTGGGCACGGGCTTCAGAGACCTGCAAGACCTGTTGCCTTGAGAGCTGCTGGAATCGGATGTTCAGCTTGATTACTAAGGTGCGAAAATGATCCAGGAAAACTCGGCGACTATTGATAAAGGCGTCTCTTTTGGTGTCGCTAACATTTGACAACTGGCGAATCAGCTTGTCTAGTTTTGGCAGTTCCACCTGATATGTACGGGTGGTTTGATCCCAGGTGGTTAGTCCGCTGCTCGTTATAACCGTGAGTCGTTGGCCTAGGAGGGCACGAGATATCTGGACGTCTCTGGCCTGAACCACGCCCAAGGCCCAGTCTTGAATACTGAGCAACGTGTTAAACGATTCACGCTGCACGAAAATCTGCGCTCCGGCATCGCTTTCTTCGCTCATGATTTGTTTACGTTCGGTGGCGCGTGCCTGCCACGCATTCACCGATGAAAAGACCAGAAGCCCGATGCTAAGAATCAGCACACCGGCCATCACCCACTGCCCGAGTTTAGGCCTTGCTAGGTTCAAGGCTGGTTCGGTTTCTGGGCTTCGGGACATGAGTTACTTGTTTACTACCTTGATGGTTCTTAGGCTCCAGTTCCAGGCATCAAGGTAGGTGAAGTACTTGGAATTGGTCGCAAATACCAAACGAATCGGCCCACCGGCGTCCATAGCAATTGGTTGGCCGTCGCGGGAAACAGCCAAAATTGCGTCCGCTGCCTCAAGATTTGCTGCGGTGTCGGCGAATTCGTATTCATTCAGAGCCACCGTGTCGACTTTGTCTGAAGGTGAGATTCCAGATTGTTCAAAAAGCGCTTTGAGAAACACTCCGCCAAAGTCCTGACGCTTTTTGACAAACGGTTCAAGAATGCTGATCTTCTGATCAGCCATAGCCTTGAGCTCACCCATGGTGTACTCCACTGTTTTCTTGCCGCTAACGGTCAGCACTACATCGGTGTCTTTGGGGTTATCCACCTTGAACCCGCCATAAGGGTTGGTTGGGGACGCACTGGGAGTAATCGTGGCCACGGGCTGCGTCGCACAACCACTCAGCGCTGGGAGCAGCATAGCCGCGCCCAAAGCAACGACTATCAATCGATTCGTGGTTCTCATTCCATCTCCTTGGATTTTTCGAAAGGAAATACAAACTCGGCATTTCCCAGTTGGGCTAACTGCGCATGCTGTGTGGCGTTTAGATGCTCGAACGCAATAGTTCGAAGGCCAAGTGCACTTGCAATAGCAATCGCAGTCCTGATACTGGTGACTTTTGGTGCGAGGGAACCCAAACTGGCCAAAGCCTCTGCGGAAAGACCTAAGGCAACTGGGTTCAACTGCTCAAGCATCACCAACTCGTTTGGACCACTCCCAAAATTCTTCAGGATGATTTCGATTCTGGTTCGCTTTTTCAAATCGGCTACATCGTGCAGCAGAGTTGGGCTGGCCAGCGCGCAGTCGAGCACCACGCCTATGCGCGCCAAAACCCCAATAGTCCTCAGCTCGCCTATAACTTCTTCGACCAACCCGGTGTGGCTCCAGTAGTGGTTTGGAAAATCTAAAAGGTACTCGTCGGTTTCTCTAACAATGGCACTCTGAGCAACTGCGCGCCTGACAAGAGTTGCGATCGTAGCGGGCTCCGGGTTGCGAACAGAGTGCTCAATCACAATGTGGTAACTATTACCTTCGCTTGATTGGCGCGGCCCAATGGAGTGCACCACAACCCCTGGCAACAAATTAACAGGCATTGTCGAAAGTTTTTCAGTTAGGTCCAAGCCAACCAGCGGGTCCGGTTTGATTGCAAAACCCGACTGTGAGTAAACGGCTCCCCCACCTTGTTTCTTTGCCTGATACATGAGGGAATCACTGATCTTCATGGCGTTTTGGAATGATTCACCAGACTGCCAAAGCGACACACCCAAGCTTGCCGAGACTGTAATTTCCAGTCCAGTTTTTGTCTTAAAGG
>CAIYOE010000248.1 GCA_903927775.1 uncultured Micrococcales bacterium
ATCATTTTGGGCGAAGGTTGGAACATGGGCGACGTTGTTCCCGCAGACCAGAAGGCAGATCAGCTGAATCTTTCGGCTATGCCTGGCATTGCCGCATTCAACGATGGAATCCGAGATGGAATCAAGGGTTCGGTCTTCAACTCCTCGGAGAAGGGTTGGGCTACCGGCAGTTCCAGTGGGCTCGGTAAGACTGTGGCCGGAATCGTTGGAAACACTCCTTACAGTGCCATTATCAACGGTGGTTGGGGAAACACTCAACCGACCCAATCCGTTAACTACGTTGAGTGCCACGACAACCTAACTTTGTTCGACAAGCTGACTGCAAGCACAGCGCTTTCGCCTGCGAACAAGGTCAAGGTTTTCCAGTTGGCCAGTTCGATTCCAATCCTTGCTCAAGGTATGCCTTTCATCCAGGCGGGACAGGAATTCTTACGTTCAAAGGGCGGCAACGAGAACAGTTACAACGCGGGTGATGATGTGAACTCACTAAAGTGGGACCAGCGCTCCAAGAACATATCCACGGTCAACTACTTCGCGGGCTTGTTCGCCATCCGTGCCGCCCACCCGGCTTTCAGAATGAGCACTACAGACCAGCTAAAGGCAAACCTAAAGTTCACCACCCAGAACGCAAATGTGATCTCTTATGTAATCAATGGCGCGGCTGTTGGGGATTCCGCCAAGAGCATCTTTGTAGTCCACAACGCCGGCAAGTCTGCCGCCAGCGTGAAGCTACCGAGCTCTGGTAGCTGGTCTGTTTTGGTAAAGGGATCTAAGGCGTCGGTCAAGTCACTTGCCAAGGTTTCAGGCACCAAGGTTGCCGTCGAGGCTTACAGCACCCTGGTTCTAACCAAGTAGACGGGGAGCGAGGCGCTTAGTTACTGGCGTCTCGCTCTTGCTCTGCAAAGTAGCAGGATGCGCATAGGCTCTCGTAGCTAGCTGCGATGCCGTCGAGGGCAACTTGGTCACCGTGGAATACGAATTCACCATTCAGTTTTCGGGCGTTGAACATTGCTTTGCGACCGCAACGACAAATGGTTTTTAATTCTTCGATGCTGTGGGACAGTTCCATTAGCCTTATGCTGCCCGGAAATCCGATCGTCATGAAATCAGTGCGAATTCCATAGGCCAGGACAGGTACGCCGTCTAGCACGGCAATTTGAAGGGCTTGCTCTACCTGCTCGGGTGATAAAAACTGAGCTTCGTCTACCAATAGGCAGGCTATTGGCGAGCCGTTCTTTGCGGAGTTATCGGAAATCTTTGCAAAAACTTCGCGAAGGTTATGATCTGGCCCGACGAGTAGGTCTACCCGGCGCTCAACTCCCAACCTAGAGACAATAAAGTCTTCACCTTTGATGTCCACCGAGGGTTTGGCGAGGATGATGTGCTGTCCGCGCTCTTCATAGTTATAAGCGGCCTGAAGCAGAGAAGTGCTTTTGCCGCTGTTCATTGCGCCGTAGCGGAAGTAAAGTTTGCTCACGAAACAAGACTATTGCCAGAATTAGCCGACCATGGTTACCATGGGAGTGCTCCGAAGGTATTTTGGGCACAGCTTCAGTTTGCAGGTCGTAGGGGAAGACGTACCTTCAAAGAATTGAGGCAGCAGAATGACCAACTTGACGTCTGGTTTGGCAATTGTGCACTCGGCTTTGCCATCGCTAACGAGGCAAGTCCAGTGGACCATTTCCCGCACCCTCGGACATGACCTTTTCTTGGATTGGTCACCGCAACCGGCAATCGAGGGCACGTTCCGTTCGGAGTTCTCATGGCAGGGTGAGCCGGCAACCGGGGCCATGCTCACAAGTGCGTTGGCAGGTTGGAAGTCCGTCTACTTCGAAGTGACCCAGGACCCATCTCAGGAGCAGAGCGGCTCCCGGTGGTGTTACACTCCGCAACTGGGCATCAGTCACCGCATGATGGATGAGTTCGGCAACACTCTAATTGGCGAGAACCAGATTCGCGCCGCGTTGATGAGAACTGGTGTAAACGCGCATGCAATCCAAAAGGAATTAAGCCTGCTGTTGGCAGAGCCATGGGATCACGAGTTGGAGCCGCTTAGGCAGGCCGCCGAGAACTCGAGAGTGGTTTGGCTACACCGCGCAGGGTAGTGGTCAGGCTATGTTTAGCTAGCCCTGGTAGCTGCGGAATGCGATAACTGCGTTGTGCCCACCAAAACCAAAAGAGTTGCTGATTGCCAAAATGTTGGCATCTCCCAAATCCCGCGGAGTGGTTACTACATCTAATGGAATAGCCGGGTCTTGGTCATCTAGGTTGATGGTAGGGGGAGCAGTCTTTGTGTGCAATGCCAGCACTGTGAAGATTGCCTCGATAGCACCCGCGCCACCCAGTAGGTGACCCGTGGAGGACTTGGTCGCCGAGATAGCGATCTTTCCCAAGTGGTCACCAAATACGCGCTTTAGAGCGTTGTATTCAGCTATGTCGCCAACAGGGGTGCTGGTGGCGTGTGCATTTATGTGCACGACATCCTCTGGCTTTGCTCCGGCAACCGAAAGGGCCTTTAAGACGGCGCGAGCTGCTGCGCTTCCCTCTGGGTCTGGAGCGGTGATGTGATAGGCATCGCTGGTCACAGCGCCACCGGCCAGCTCGGCGTAAATCTTCGCGCCACGCGCCAATGCGTGCTCTTCGGTTTCCAGAACAAGAGCCCCGGCGCCTTCGCCCATCACAAAACCGTCGCGGTTCACGTCGTACGGTCGCGAAGCGGTAGTTGGGCTGTCGTTCTTGCGTGAGGTTGCATGCATCGCCGCGAAAGCAGCGATCGGCATCGGGTGAATAGCTGCTTCGCAGCCACCCGCCAGGACAATGTCAATCTCGCCGCTACGTAGGCGATCGATTGCGTTTGCAATCGCCTCTGTGCCAGAAGCACAAGCGGATACGCTGGTGCGAACGCCACCACGAGCCGCAAGGTCCATACCAATAGCCGCTGCAGGCCCGTTTGGCATAAGCATTGGGACCGTCATTGGTAGAACCCTACGAGGCCCCTTTTCCTTCAGGGTGTCATATGCGTCTAGAAGGGTCCAAACTCCACCGATACCGGTGGCGTATTCAACTGACATTCGCTCTGGAATGACCTCCGGAGCTCCCGCATCGGCCCAAGCCTCACGAGCTGCGATCAGGGCAAACTGACTTGATGGGTCTAGGCGCTTGCATTCCTGGATGGTTAGTACCTCGGATGCCTTTACTTTTGCTTGACCAGCGAAAGTTACTGGAATCTCATAGCGCTCAATCCACTCGTAGTCGAGTGTGCTGATGCCGGATTCTCCCGCTAGCAGCGCCTTCCAGGTAGATTCGACGTCGCCGCCTAGAGGCGTTGTAGCCCCCAGGCCGGTGACAACGATTTTGCCCGACAAGGTTAGTTAGCCCTGTGCCGAAACGATGAAGCTGACTGCATCACCAACGGTGATTAGGTTCTTTACTTCTTCGTCTGGGATCTTTACGCCGAACTTGTCCTCAGCGTTTACAACGATGGTCATCATAGAGATCGAGTCGATGTCTAGGTCATCGGTGAACGACTTGTCCAGCTGAACCGAAGCGGTAGCGATACCGGTCTCGTCGTTTACGATCTCTGCAAGACCTGCGAGTACTTCATCCTGCGAAAATGCCATGTGCTTCTCCTTGTTGATTGATTTGTAGCCGAAGATAAGTTTAGGGGAGGACCACTACTTGAGCGCCGAAGGCAAGGCCTGCGCCGAACCCAATTTGTAGCGCCAATCCGCCACTCTTGACCTCACCGGATTCCAATAGCGCATGCATCGCCAGCGGAATCGACGCGGCGGAGGTGTTGCCGGTGTAGATAATGTCTCTTGCTATCACTACTGATTCAGGAAGTTTCAGTTGCTTGGCTAATTCATCGATGATTCGAATGTTTGCCTGGTGGGTAACCATGGCGGTTAGATCTTCGGCTTGGACACCCGCGACTTCAAGAGCCTTCTTGGCGGTTTTTGCCATCTCCCAGACTGCCCAGCGGAACACTGTCTGGCCCTCTTGTTTCAGAGTCGGCCAAGCCGAGGCTCCATCGCGGAAATCCAGAAGTGACCCGGTCATTCCAACCGCATCCCAGTGAGATCCGTCGGAGCCCCATACGGTGGGCGAGATTCCCGGGAAATCGCTTGGGCCGACAATGGCAGCGCCAGCGCCGTCTCCCAGCAAAAAAGAGATGCTGCGGTCTGTAGGTTCGATGAAGTCCGAGAGTTTCTCGCCACCCACAACCAAAACATACTTGGCCATTCCACTTCGAACTAGGGCATCCGCTTGAGCAATGCCGTAGCAATAGCCGGCGCAGGCTGCCGAAACGTCGTAGGCGGGAGCTGGGTTCGCGCCGATTTTCTCGGCAAGCAGAGTTGCCGCCGAAGGCGTCTGGAACGGGTGGGTGATGGTGCTAAAAATAACAGCACCAATCTCCTGGGGATCGATCCCAGCCTTGATGATTGCCTCGTTGCTGGCCTCCACTGCCATGTCCATAAGGCTTCGATTGTGCGATGCGCGTTTACGGGTGATGATTCCAGTGCGCTGTCGAATCCATTCGTCGCTGGAGTCGATCGGTCCGGCGATGTCGTCGTTCGTGACAGTCAAGTCGCCTCGAGCGGCGCCTAGCGCGTAGATCCTGGAGTACTTGACTACGTCGTACTGGTTCAAAACAGGCTGGGTCATCGTTGCTCCTAGTTTGAGTGGTTACGAATCAGAGCCCGGGCGGCCTCAATGTTGTCTGGCGTCTTTAGTGCAACTAGCTCAACGCCCGGCATTGAGCGTTTGGCCAAGCCAACCAGGGTTCCCCCAGGAGACACCTCGATGAGTCCGGTGACACCTGCAGCCGCCATAGCTGCCATTGTTAGATCCCAGCGAACTGGTGATTTGATCTGATTGACCAAGAGAGACAAATACTCGCCACCTGTTTCAACCCGACGACCACCGTTGTTCGACCAGATACTTATGCCCGGGTCTTTTATTTCGAGAGCCTTGGAGTATTCGGCAAGGGTGGCAACTGCTGGTTCCATGTATCTGGTGTGGAACGCGCCTGCAACCTGAAGAGGAATCACTCGAGCGCCGGTCGGCGGAGATACCTGCAGTTCGGAAATGCCAGCCGCGCTTCCAGCTGCCACAATCTGTCCGCCGCCGTTGTAATTGGCTGGTTCGAGGCCAAGTTCTGCGAGTCGAGCTTCTACTATCTGCTGGTCGCCACCAAGAATTGCCGCCATCGATGTGGCCTCTAGAGCTGCTGCCGCCGCCATTGCGTTACCGCGGGCCTTGACCAGGTTGATGCCGTCGGTTGCCGAAAGGATTCCCGAAGCAATCGCGGCGGTAACCTCTCCAACCGAGTGCCCGGCGACACCTGAGATGCCTGATTCGGTCGCCGTCTTTCCATCTAGCAGCGCAGCTAGGGACGCTACACCCGCGGCCACGATAAGTGGCTGGGCGACAGCGGTGTCCCGAATTGTGTCAGCATCGCTTACCGTGCCAAAGCCTCGAAGGTCAAGGTCGCTTGCGTTAGCTAATGCGTCAATTGCCTGCGAGTAGCTGCCTAGCTCCAGCCAGGGAAGCATGAACCCAGGTGTTTGAGAACCCTGGCCGGGGCATACGACAGCGATCACTAGGCGTCTCCACCGGTGTTTCCGCTGGTGCCAGCGTTTACATCGTGCAGGCGGTACTTGTCGATTGCCACCTGAGCTGCGCCCTTGTCGATCTGTCCGGCCTCTGCTAGCTGCTCGAGCACGCGCACAACGATCGAAGGTCCGTCGATTTTGAAAGATCGGCGAGCCGCCGCGCGGGTGTCGCTGAAACCAAATCCGTCGGCGCCCAGTGTCGCGTAGCTGCCTGGAATCCAGTTGCGGATTTGGTCAGGAATCGCGTGCATGAAGTCCGAAACACCGATGAATGGACCGCCGGCGTCTGCCAGCTTGGAAGTGACATAAGCCGGGGCAACGTGCTGGTTTGGGTTCAGGAAGGCTTCCTCATCGCGGCGAAGTCCATCGCGGCGCAGTTCGGTCCAAGAAGTTACCGACCAAATGTCGGCCGAAATGCCCCAGTCGTCTGCCAGCAGGTGCTGTGCTTCGTATGCCCAAGGAACGGCAACACCCGAAGCAAGAATCTGAGCTTTGTGTCCAGGGCGTTCGTTCTTACTGATTCTGTGAATTCCTCGAACGATTCCATCCACGTCGACATCTGCTGGTTCAGCTGGCTGAACGTAAGGCTCGTTGTAAACAGTGATGTAGAAAATCACGTTCGGGTCAACGTGGTTGCCACCGTACATGCGCTCGATACCAGCGCGAACAATGTGACCGATTTCGTAGCCGTAAGCAGGGTCGTAGGTGATCACACCGGTGTTGGTGGCGGCGATCAACGGCGAGTGACCATCGGCGTGCTGCAAGCCTTCGCCCGTAAGGGTGGTGCGTCCGGCGGTGGCGCCAATCATAAATCCACGGGATAGCTGGTCGGTTGCCGCCCAGATTGCATCAGCGGTGCGCTGGAAACCAAACATTGAATAGAACACGTAGAAAGGAATCAGTGGTTGGCCCTGGGTGGCATAAGAGGTTGCCATGGCGGTGAATCCTGCAACCGAACCTGCCTCGTTGATACCGGTGTGAAGGATTTGCCCAGCCGTTGATTCCTTATAGGACAACAGTAAGTCGCGGTCTACCGATAGGTAGTTTTGTCCGTTCGGGTTGTAGATCTTGGCTGTAGGGAAGAACGCGTCCATACCGAAGGTGCGGGCTTCGTCGGGGATGATCGGAACGATTCGCTCACCAGTTCCAGGTGCGCGAAGCAGGTCCTTGAGCAAACGCACAAAAGCCATAGTTGTTGCGACCTCTTGGGTTCCCGAACCAGCCTTGCTAATCGCGTATGCCTTGTCCTCTGGAAGCGCAAAGTCAACATACTTACTGCGACGCTCAGGCAAGTATCCGCCTAGTTCGCGACGACGCTCATGCATGTACTGAATCTCGGGTGCATCGTTGCCAGGGTGGAAATAAGGCGGCTGGTATGGGTCTGATTCCAGGGCCGCATCGCTGATTGGGATGTGCAGCTCGTCTCTGAAGCTCTTGAGGTTCTCTAAGGTCAACTTCTTCATCTGGTGAGTTGCGTTTCGTCCTTCGAAGGACTTGCCCAAGGTGTAACCCTTGATGGTCTTAGCCAAAATAACCGTTGGTTGCCCCTTGTGTTCCATGGCCGCCTTGTATGCGGCATAGACCTTTTTGTAGTCGTGGCCACCGCGCTTTAGGCCCCAAACCTCTTCGTCGCTAAGGTGCTCTACTAACTTGAGGGTTCGTGGGTCGCGCCCAAAGAAGTTTTCGCGAACAAACGCACCGGACTCAGTTTTGTAGGTTTGGTAATCACCATCTGGCGTGCGGTTCATAAGATCCACAAGTGCGCCATCGGTGTCGTTGGCCAACAGCGAATCCCACTCACGACCCCAGACCACCTTGATGACGTTCCAACCGGCGCCTCGGAAGAAACTTTCGAGTTCCTGGATGATCTTTCCGTTACCGCGGACCGGACCATCAAGGCGTTGCAGGTTGCAATTGACGACGAAGGTTAGGTTGTCTAGGCGGTCGTTGGCAGCCAGCTGGAGCGCGCCGCGACTTTCGACCTCGTCCAACTCACCGTCGCCTAGAAACGCCCAAACGTGCTGGTCGGCGCTGTCTTTTAGGCCGCGACCGGCAAGGTAACGGTTGGCCTGTGCCTGGTAGATCGCGTTGATTGGGCCGATTCCCATAGAAACGGTCGGGAACTGCCAGAACTCCGGCATTAGGCGAGGGTGTGGGTAAGAAGACAGTCCGCCTCCGGCATGGGACTTCTCTTGGCGGAACCCGTCTAGTTGGCTCGAGCTAAGGCGACCCTCTAAAAAGGCCCTTGCGTAAGGACCTGGGGACGCGTGGCCCTGGATGAAGATTTGATCGCCGCCGGTCGGGTGATCCTGACCGCGGAAAAAGTGGTTGAAGCCAACCTCGTATAGGGATGCGCTAGAGGCGAATGTGGAAATGTGACCGCCCACACCCACTCCTGGGCGCTGAGCTCGGTGCACCAACATCGCTGCGTTCCAGCGCATCCATGCTCGGTAGGTGCGTTCAATCTGTTCATCACCAGGGAACTCAGGCTCGTTCTCGCTGGGGATGGTGTTGATGTAGTCGGTAGTGGGAACAATAGGTACATTGAGCTGAAGCTCGTGTGAACGACGAAGCAGATTCAACATGATCTCGCGCGCTCTTCCACGACCGTGCACTCTTGCAACTGCATCGAGGGATTCCAGCCATTCGGCAGTCTCCTGAGGGTCTAGGTCTGGCGCGTTAACCGCGTAGGCGTCCTGATTGTTAATTGACACCGATTCCTCAATTCCTATTCGTATCCGCATTTGTCTGGGATGCCTAAAGGTCACATGGCTTGGGTAAAAGCCTCTAACAGAGTTTATTCGCCAAACGGGATGAAGGTTGCATCTTTGCCTGTTTGGCAAAGCGAAACCACGAGCAAGTGTGCTTGAAAATACAGACAACAGGAAGGAACCAGAAATGGAACTGCTAATCGGAGACGCCGCGCCAGACTTTACTCTCAAGAACCAGAATGGCGAGGACGTAACTTTGTCGTCGTTTAGGGGTAAGAAACCCGTAGTCCTTGTGTTTTTCCCCATGGCATTTACCGGAATTTGCACGGGTGAACTTTGCGAGCTCAGAGACAACTTTGCGCAGTTTCAGGACAACAACGTTGAACTTCTGGCCATTTCCTGTGACACCAAGTACGTTCAGAAAGTCTTTGCAGAGCACGAAGGTTATAACTTCGATGTCCTTAGCGACTTTTGGCCTCACGGTGCGGTTGGTTCGGCTTACGGTGTGTTCCTAGAGGACCTTGGTTTCTCAAACCGAGCAACATTCGTGATCAACAAAGATGGCGTGATCAGTGCCAAGTTCATCACGGCACCTGGTCAGGCCCGTAGCTTGGCCGACTACCAGCACGCGATCGCCGCCCTGGCCTAAACCTTGGACACGCTCTGCCCTAACTTGCAATATCATCTGCGAGTTAGGGTAGAGTTGTCTGGTTGCTGAAAAGCAGCATGTTTTAGGGGCCTTTAGCTCAGTTGGTAGAGCGCCACGCTTACACCGTGGATGTCATCGGTTCGAGCCCGGTAGGGCCCACCAAAACTAACAAAATCGGTACTTTCGCAAACGCGAGAGTGCCGATTTTTGTTTATTCGCTAGCATTTGCTTATGAACCAGCCAGAAAAAGCCGACTGGCAGCAACGTGTTCTCAGTGAACCAGAGCTGAACCAGTTGTTGCTCACCATGTCGTCCTTAGATGCCATTTCGCTGTTGCAGCGCCAGGTGGAGCTGAGGGCAATGGCGAGCAAATCCGATTCCGTCATTGAACTATCCGACGTCGCGGGGTCAAAAGGCGTGACCGAAGCCAAAGGGGTGGTTACTGCAGACGGCTCGACCGTTGGGCAAAGCACAGACGTCGCGTACGACCTAAACGCGATTTTCGCTGCCAGAGCGGCAGCGGCTGGTCTTGTATCCAGTGAAACCGAATCGGCACCGCCTGCCACTAACGCAGCCAACCCCGAGCCCTCTGAAGCGGCTGCGGCTGCACCTGTGGAAACTGCATCTGTAAGTCAGGAAGTTGATCGGGTTGACAGTCCTGTGGGTTTCGTCCCCACTTTCGCCAATCCTGTCCCACCTTCCTTTACAAGCCAAACGCCCTCTACACGCGTTTCGAGGCCTGAAACAAATGGGGCATTGCCCACCGCGATGCCTGTTCCCTCCGAATTCAGTGCTCCTGCTCAAGCGGCCATACCTGTTCCGGTGGATGATTTCAAAGAGAGCATTTGGCTCGATGAAGCCGCACCTGAACTCACTTCGGTCGAGGAGCGAATTACCGCCGAGAGCGAAGTTCCAGATGATTTTTCTGTTCTCGAACCCATTTCACGTCTGCCGGTTGGAGACGCACCCAAGGTTAAGCCGGAGCACTCGGGGCGGAGAAGCGCGATCAGTCTCTTCACCACCTGGAACGGAAATGGCACACTCTTGCTCTTGACGGCAACCGGATTCTTAGCCGCCCAAACAGGCGTGGGTCTGGCAACCTTGCTCGCGGGAGTTTTTGGCGCGCTGTTCCTGAGTGGCTTCGGTTTCGCAGCCGCTGCGTTAGCCGCCCGAAGAGGTAGGTTGCCGCAGTCCGTTTTGGCTCGAGCAACCTTTGGAGTGATCGGCTCGAACATTCCTCTCGCCGTCGTTGTAATCGCGCGAATTGCCGCGACGTCGCTGATTTCGATTTTTTCTGTTTACGCCCTTCAGTGGTTCTTTCCATCGGTGCCCGCCCTCGTCTCTTTTGCGGCGGGTGGAACCACGTACGCCATTGAAACTCTGTACCTTATTTTGTTCGCTCTTTTAGTCGTTTCAGGTCTGGTCGCATTTTTGGCCAAGCAGATCTACTATTCGGTTGCAAAGGTAATCGCGTTTATTCTGCTGGCATGGTCGTTCGGAGCGGTCGCGCTCGGTTTCTGGCTCAAGCCTGCGATTTACAGCTTCGCGAGTCCGTTGAGTTATTCCAAAGCGATCTTGGTTGGTACTTCTCTGATCATCGTTCTGGGTCTACTCTGGGGCACCTCGGCTTCGGATGAAACTCCCGACCTCAAAAGCACAACTTTGGTTCCCAAGTTGGTTGCGACCAGCCTGCTTAACTCGACTCTTATTGGGTCGCTTGCCGTAGTCGCTGGTTTCGCCGTCTTTCAAATGGATTTGCCTGCAATACACAGCTTGACATCGGGGGTGATGTTCGGAGTTGTGCTTGTGTTCGCACTCGCCAACCTGATTCGCAGAAACACCGATGCATTCCGTGGCTTTGGCCTCAGGCGCACCCCGGGTTGGTTGTTTTTGCTCAACATCTTGTTGGTAACTGCCAGTTCCATTGCGCTTGCCTACCGACTGGGTGTAGGAGGTGCCTGGACAAACTGCGTGGGCTACCTCTACTTTGTCGGTGTACCCGTTTTGGCCTGGGTAACGACCTTCGGAATGGACAGCGTTCTGCGAAGGACCGACTATCACGAGGTTTCTTTAATGCGCGGTTACGGGTTCTATGGGCGATTCAACTGGGCAAACCTCATTGGATGGCTAGTTGCGACTGCAATTGGTTGGGGTTTTGTGCAGAACAATCTGCCTGAGTTTGGCTGGTTAGGTTATTTCTCCAAGGTCCTTGGGCTGTCAGGTCAGGCGAACTTTGGCATTCTTGGCATCTGGGTTGCAATAGGCATCGGACTGATTGTTCCACTTTTATTTACAGTTCCAAGGATTCGTGACCAAGAGGCCGAGGTAATGGCAATTGAAGCGCGCAAAAACGAGTTGAACGATGTCCTTGGAATCGCCGATTAGCATGGCTACGGTCGCGAACCTAGCCGATACGTTCGAGGAACTCTGGCCGCGTGAACTAGCGGAATCTTGGGATGCCCCTGGGCTATTGGTTGGCGGATTGCAAGATTGCGTTACCAAAGTGTTGCTCACGGTCGACCTCACATTTGAAGTCCTAGATGAAGCGGTCGCCGGTGGTTTCGACTTGATCCTGGCGCATCACCCGTATTTGTTGCGTGGCGTGAATGCTCTGGGCGAAAACACCGCCAAGGGGGCTTTGGTATCACGGGCAATTCGTTCCGGAGTGGCGGTCTTTTCAGTTCATACCAACGCGGATTCCGCCGTAAATGGAGTCTCTGATTCATTGGCAAACGCCTTGGGTTTATTCGATTCTCAGCCAATGGTTGGCTCGCTAGCGAATCAGGGTCTTGGTCGCTTTGGGAACCTTGTCGAACCGCTTTCGTTGGGTGAGATTGCGGCGCGTTTGGCACGGCAATTGCCTGCAACTGCCGCCGGCGTGAAAGTCGCGGGCGATTACAGCAACCTGGTTCAAAGGATTGGTGTCTGCGGCGGTGCGGGTGACTCACTGCTACCAGTGGCCCAGGAGCTTAACCTTGACCTATTTGTTTCCGCCGATTTGCGCCATCACGTTGTTCAAGATGCTCGGGAACATCGATTCGTTGGCAAGGACATGGCAATCATCGATGTGTCTCACTGGGCCAGCGAGTGGTTGTGGTTAGAGCAAGCCGCGCAAGACTTGCGTAA
>CAIYOE010000249.1 GCA_903927775.1 uncultured Micrococcales bacterium
GCCATGATCTGGGTGCGCGAAGTCAGATCTGCAATCGGCTTGTCGATATCCAAAGTTGGGGTGTTGTGGTCCTCGGTTGCAATGGTGAGGTCGGTCCGACGAACTGGTCGGCCGGCTAGGCGGAGGCCATCGAAGGCTTGCGGGCTGGTGACCTCGTGGACCAGGTGAAGGTCGATGTACAGAAGATCTGGAGAACCGTTTTCACCCTTGACCACCAAGTGGTCGTTCCATACCTTTTCGGCCAGCGTTAGCGGCTTAGTTGTCATGCAAACACCTCAGATTTCGCGAATCTAAATTCTACCTCAGTTGCCCGTTTTCCCTTTCCTACAAAGAACTAGGGATAGGCTTTTCAGCATGACCTCACTGGATTTGCCCCGACTTCAAAAGCGTGTACTGAGAACCTTGATGGCGGGTCAAATGCTAAGCGGATTTGGTGTGGGGGCAACTTTTTCGGCCGGTGCCATGCTGGCGGAGGCAATCAGCGGGTCAGCCGCCTGGAGTGGAGCAGCAAGCACCTTTAGCACCCTTGGCGCAGCACTTTGGGCAATCCCGCTCAGCCGCCTCGCGGTGGCACGTGGTCGCCGAATCGCCCTGGCAACCGGCGCTGTTCTGGCAGTGACCGGCGCTGTCACAATTGTTACCGCCGCCGTTGTGAATGTTTTTGCGATCCTGATCATCGGCCTCATATTCATCGGTGCAGCCAGTGCAATCAGCCTGCAGGCGCGCTTCTCGGCTACCGACCTGCCAAGCAATCGCTCCACTAGCCGCGACCTTTCACTAGTGGTCTGGGCAACCACCATCGGTGCAGTTGTCGGCCCAAATCTGATCGCACCTGGCGACTCGCTTGGACTAGCGCTTGGGCTACCCCACCTGAGCGGGCCATTCCTGATAACCGTTTTTGCTCAGTTGGCCGGAGCCACCGCGTTTTGGATTGGCCTTCGACCAGACCCGCTCCTGACCGCGCGAAGCCTTGACCCGAACCGAACCGGAGCCAGACCAAAGGGTTCGATTAAATCTGCAATCGCCATTTTGCGCGCCAACCCAACAGCCGCCTATGCAGTGGCGACCGTGGCATTGAGTCACATGGTCATGGTTGCGGTAATGAGCATGACCCCGGTTCACATGAAAGACATGGGTTTCAGTCTGGTGATTGTGGGATTTACAATCAGCTTGCACGTTGCGGGCATGTGGGCTTTCAGCCCAATCTTTGGCTGGGCCGCCGACAAAATTGGTAAGGTCACGGTTATCGTAATTGCCCAGGTTATCTTCCTTGCCGCCCTGGCCTTTTGCGCCTTTGGCAGCATGGACCGCGTCACTATTTCTATCGGGCTTTTGCTTTTAGGCCTAGGTTGGTCCGCCGCCACAGTGGCTGGTTCATCGCTGTTGTCTTCTAGCATTACCGGCGAAGAAAAGGCACACGTGCAAGGACTTAGCGATTCATTGATGAGCCTCAGCGGTGCAACCGGGGGCGCGGCAGCAGGAGTGGTCTTGGCAAGCGTGGCCTATCCTGGTCTGGCAGTCGTGGCTCTGGTGCCAGTGAGCCTGATTTTGTTGTTGACCGGCGTTCGTCGCTTTGGCAAAAATATTGCCGCTTTACACAACTAAAACACCCGTTAAAGCGAAGACTCGCTCCCGGGAACCTGAGTTCAACCAAGAGCGAGTATCGTGACCCCAAGGGGATTCGAACCCCTGCTACTGCCGTGAGAGGGCAGCGTCCTAGGCCGCTAAACGATGGGGCCGTCTGAGCAACCTGTCTATTATGCCACTAGTCAGGCCCGCAGCGCAAACGATTTCAGCCTGACTAACGGCTTGGCGCAAGCACCAAAAGTGCCCCGCTAGCAACTCTGGTTTCCACGGGAGATTGCCCAACATACTCGCCGTCGGCGTAAATCGGCATGTTACCCGCATCTAGAACCACGGTTTCGGCCTCAACAAATTCAACCGCAGGGTGGGTTACGTGTTTTCCGGTGTACACGGATGGAAAAATTTTCAGCAAAGTCGCTCGACTGATTTTATGAACGATAAAGAGGTCGAGTTTGCCATCTTGCAAATCGGCGTGCGGGGCGATCATCATTCCACCGCCAAAACTAGGAGCGTTTGCCACAGCACAAAGCATGGCGCTGATTTTTCGCTCGACCCCATCGATGATGGCTTTGTAGTGGATTCCCTTGAACTTAAGAAGCTCCAAGACCATGGCGACCTCGTAGCGACGTTGCCCTTTGGGCCAGCTCATTCGATTGGCTCGCGCGTTCACCAGGGCGTCGAACCCGGCGCTCACCGTGCCAAAGGCAAAGAAATCACCCAGGCTCGCCCTGCCGGCAATCAGGTCGATCGTGACGGGATTTGGCAGTGCCTCAAGTGCCACTCGGGTAGCCTCGGCCGGGTCGGCAAGCGGCAACCCCATGGTCATGGCGCTGTCATTTCCCGTACCGGCGGCAATGATTCCCAACGGGACTTCAGTTCCACCACAAAGGTTCGCGCCCAGATGAACCATGCCGTCGCC
>CAIYOE010000250.1 GCA_903927775.1 uncultured Micrococcales bacterium
GGTTCCGGTTCCGATAACGGTTCCGTTTTCCATCACGATGATTTGGTCGCTATCCACCACTGTGCTCAGTCGGTGAGCAATCACAATCAGGGTGCGGTTCTTTGCAACTGCATCGATGGCCTCGCGCATGCGCTGTTCATTCAAGCCATCCAGCGATGAAGTGCTCTCATCCAATAACAGAATCGGAGGCGCTGCTAACAAGGTACGGGCAATCGCTAGGCGCTGGCGCTCGCCACCGCTGAGCATGATTCCGTTCTCGCCAACCTCGGCGTCCAGGCCACGGTCATCGCGGTCTAGCACCTCGGTGAGGTTCACCTGCTCGAGCACCGCGCGTAAATCCGCATCGGTGGCATCGGGGCTTCCGATCAAAAGGTTCGCACGTATCGAGCCGGCTAAAACGGGTGCGTCTTGTTCCACGTAACCCAGTTGGGCGCGCAGCACGGCCCGATCAAGTTCTGCCACTGGCTGACCGTCTAGCAAGATACGGCCTGAGCTCGGCTCATAGAAGCGTTCGATCAGACTCAGGGTCGTTGATTTTCCGGCGCCCGATGGACCAACAATCGCAACGCGACTTCCGCGTTCAATCTTGAAACTTACTCCGTTTAAAACCGCGGCCGCCGCAACCGGCTCCTGGCCCTCTGAAACGGGCGGAGCCGCGTAGGCAAAGTCTACGTTCTCGAACTCGATTGCGATATCGTTCACCGGGGTTGCCATACCAGCCTGGGGCGCATCGCTCAGCTCGCCTTCGGTAGGGACATCGATGATTTCTTGGATTCTGGCCAACGCGCCCAGCGCACTTTGCACGCTGGTGTAGGCGCCAAAAGCCGAACCAATCGGGCGAATCATCAGGAACAACAGCAGAATGAAAGTCACCAGATTGGCCACGGTTGTTGCACCCGTTGCCACGCGGTATCCGCCAACTCCCAGCACCACAATAAAGGCGCCGTTCATGGCGATTCCAGCGATGGGGGTAATCCAGGCCGAAATTCTAGCGATGCGCACGCCCTGTTCGTAGGCGGCTGTCGCGTCTTTGGCGATCTCGGCGGTTTCGCGTTCCTCGGCTCGAGCCGCACGAATGGTACGCACCGCGCTAAGTGCGCGCTCTACCGCGGCAGACATAGCGCCAACCCGTTCCTGAGCCTTGGTAGTGGCCGAACGAACGCGGGTGGCGGTGACCACGATTGCCATGATTGCCACCACTATCACTGCAAGGGTGGACAACAGCAGGATTGGATCGATGATTGCCATGGCGACAACCGAACCCACAAAGATTAGGATTCCGCCGACCGCGTCTACCAAACCCTGGGTCAATACGGCTCGAAGCAGGGTGGTGTCAGACGACACACGTGACACTAGGTCGCCGGTTCGGCGAAGGTCGTATTCGTGAATCGGCAGGCGCAGCAGTCTGTTTGCCAACTTGCGGCGGGCGCTCAGCACCACACCCTCGCCGGTGCGAGAAAGCACATAATACATGTAACCGCCGGTAAAGCCGCTGGCAAAGATTAGAGCCACCAAAAGCAAAACCACCGTGGCGGTGTTCTTGTGGTTTTGAACCGCGCTGATTACCTGTCCCGTAAGTAGAGGTTGCGCCAAGCTCAGTGCAGCCACCACAACGCTCAGGCCGGCGGCCAACCACAGAGACTTTTTGTGCTCGAGAAGGTACGGAACCAACTGACTGAATTTGGCTTTTGGGCCTTTTTCTTTCGCGCTTCGGCCGCGTCTACCCATCATGCTCATAGCTGGTTAAACCTCTTCGACTAGGTGCGGATTCCCAAGGATCTCTTGGTTCAGCAGGTAGTTAATCTCCTGCAAGCTCAGGGCCTCAGTGTATGCAGTGTTCCTGTAAAAACGGCTAAAGTCCACTTTTTGCAGCGCCTCGAGTGCCTGCGGATGCTCCAGCTTGAGGAACATCTGGGTGCTGTTGGGCTTGCGCTCAAATGCAGTTTTGAC
>CAIYOE010000251.1 GCA_903927775.1 uncultured Micrococcales bacterium
AACTTGGAAGCCCAACTGCCCAAAAAGTGCGGCCTGCTGGTCTCCGGCGCAACCCGTGATTGGGGCATCGATACCCAAAAAATGATCCGGGTCGCTGGCGGCCAGGAGACCCCAGCTGGGAACAATTTCAGGAAGCGCCTTGTCCGGCACCTCGAACAAATCGAGCAATTCCTGGTCCCACTTTAGGGACTCGATATTCATGAGTTGGGTGCGACTGGCGTTAGTGGCGTCGGTGATGTGAGAGGCACCGCCAGAAATGCGTGCAATCAAGTAAGAATCCACCGTGCCGATTGCGACCTGGCCAGATTCGATGCTGCGCCAAGTTTTTGGATCGTTGCGCTTTACCCAAAGGATTTTGCTCGACGAAAAATAAGGGTCCAGCGGTAGGCCCGTGGCTTGACGGACCCGCTCGCGAGCATCGGCAAATTTGGCGTCCGTAAGTAGATCCGAAGTTCGACGATCCTGCCAAACAATCGCTCGGCGCGGCGCGACCAATGTCTTGCGACTCCAGAAAACCGCTGTTTCTCGCTGATTGGTAATGCCAATCGCGCTGACCTCACTAGCCCCGACCCCCGCCGCCTGCAGCGCGCCAGCCACCGCAACCAAAGTCGCTTGCCAGATTTGCTCGGGGTCGTGTTCCACCCATCCGGGTTGAGGAAAATGCTGTTCAAACTCGCTGTAGCCGCGACCGGTAGCAATCGAATCCACACCAACCAGCTGGGCGGTAACGCCCGTGGTTCCCGCATCGATGCTCAGAATCAACATGGCTCTAGTGTTGCATTGGTTCGTAGGGAACCAAAGCCTCTTTCGATTTCTTGGTGGGCCATTCCACAACCAGCATCGATGCAAAAAGCAGGATTCCGCCGATCACCGTCTTTGGTTGCAGCACCTCTTGACCAGCCCAAACAGCGATGATGGCGGTGAACACAACCTCGAAGGTGAGGTAGATAGAGACTCGGCTGCTGTCCATAATCCCTTGAGCCCAGGTTTGTACAAAGAACGCAACCGCGGTACTCAAAACCGCTGTAAATACAATGGCGAACCAGCCGTTGAATCCAACCGGAGCTGTGTAGCCGTCGGTAAATGAAATAAACGTACAAAGCACACCAACCACGGCGAGTTGGATAACAGTTAGCGCGTAGGGGTCTTCGCCCGGGCTCCAAACCGATAACCCAAAAATGTGAAGCGCAAAAAACAGACCGCAAACAACCACCCAGAGTTGGGCGGACTCGAAGCTAACGCCATTGATGCTTATGAACGCCAGACCGCCAGTTGCCAGAACCACACCAGCGATAACCTGCCTACTGATTCGTTTTCTTAGCAAAGCCCAAGTTAGCAGTGGGACAAAAACCACGTAAAGACCAGTTAGGAACCCAGTGATGGCGGCCGTGGTCACGGCCAAGCCGATGGTCTGGGTCACGTAGGCGATTCCCAGCAGAAGGCCCAGCCCGATGCCCTTGTAAAGTAGTTGGCCTCGGAGCCGCCCCAAGACTTTGGGCTTAGCCGCAATCATTACAACGGTGGCCAACATGAATCGTGTGCCCAAAAAATCGTAAAGCGGCTGGGTCTCAATGGCGTCTTTCATCAACACAAACGCGCCACCCCAAACTGCGGCAACTGCAATAAGAGCTAGGGGAGCAAAGCGGGCTGATTTCACCTAAGCGAGTCTATTAGCGTTGGCCGGTGGCCACGTATTTCACCATCGATGGAAAGACAAAGCCGTGCATGGGCCAAACGCTCCACCAGTACGCGTGACCCAACAGGCCCTTTGGTGCGTAGACCGCGCGCTGAATCACGCGGGTCTGGCCGGTTTCGGTTTTGTCGATTGCCCATTCCAGCCAAGCTAGCCCCGGCATTACCATTTCGGCTCGCAATCTCAGGAGACCGGTTGGGCTTGCAGCGGTTGGGCGTTCAATCGCCTCGACTCGCCAGAAATCCAGCGACTCGCCTTCCATGAGGTGATTGGGGTCGCGTCGACCGCGACGAAGCCCGGCACCACCAAGAAATTTGTCAGCGATGCCGCGCAGGCGCCATGCCCAGGTGGCCGTGGAATAGCCGTTGTCTCCACCAATCGATTCAGCCCTAGCCCAAATCACATCGATTGGGTTGTCTGAAAGCACCTCGCGCACATCGGTGTAAAGCGAGCCACCGGCCCAGTCTGGGTCAGTCGGCAGTGGATCTGATGGAGCTCCCGGGAAAGTTGCGTTCGACCAACTGGTCTCCACGTTGGCTTCCTTGATTTTCTTCAGCGCCAGCTGCACGGCTCTTGGGAACTCGGTGAGTCCGCCCTCCGGATCAGGGATTAACCGCCTAATGTCATCGTTGCGAGCCACAACCTCGTTTTTCAAGCTCGCCACAAGTCGCTTAGCCAATGTGAACGGAACCGGAGTCACCAACCCAACCCAGCCACTCGAGAGCTTTGGGGTTAGAAGTGGAATCGGAATGATGATTCGCTTCCGCAATCCGGCAGACATCGCGTACTGCTGCATCATGTCTCGGTAGGTGTAAATATTTGGACCACCGATGTCGTAGTCGCCAGACACCGATTCTGGTAGCGCGGCCGCTCCAACCAGGTAGCGCAGCACATCGCGGATAGCAATCGGTTGAATCCGGGTTTCCACCCACTTTGGAGTGGTCATGATCGGCAGACGCTCGGTTAGGTAGCGCAACATCTCGAAGCTGGCGGAACCCGAGCCGATCACGACTCCCGCCCGAAGTTCTATGGTTGGCACCCCAGAGGCCCGCAGAACCTCGCCGACCTCGGCACGCGATTGCAGGTGGGCCGAAAGGCTTTGCTGGCGCTGGTCCACCATTCCACCCAGGTAAATCAACCGGCGAACCTTTGCCGCTTTTGCCAGGCGCGCAAAGCTCTCGGCCATGGCGCTTTCTTCGGCTTCGAAATCGTTCTTGCTCATCAGTGAGTGCAGCAGGTAGTAGGCAACATCGATGCCCGTCAGTGCCTGTGCCAAGACTTCTTCACTGGTGGCGTCGCCGTCCACAATCTCGACCTGATTGAACCACTCGTGATCTTTCAGCCGGCTAGCGTGCCGCGCCAGGACCCGCACGCGATAACCGCGAAGCAGAAGTTCGCGAATCAGTCGACCACCGATGTAGCCGGTAGCGCCGGTTACCAAACAGAGCGCGGGGGAGCCGTCTGCCCTGGTGAGCATTGGAAGGTCAAAAGCTAAAGACTGAGACATCGGAGACTCCTTTGTGGTTCAAGCCAGCCGGCTCTCGCCTTTATTCCGCGATGAACGGCGCGTAATCCTCGATTGCCACAATCTTGCGTTTGTGGCCCGGAGTGGCGGGTGTCATGTGCACCACCATCATGTGGCCAGGCTTCAAGGCACGACCCTCGTGGAGTCGGATTTCTTGCCCGGCGTCTCCATATGTGGCTACCGCGTCTAAAATGCTTGGCAGGCTCGGTCTGTGGCTACAGAGCACACTTGGGCGCCCATCATCGATGATGTCGTGAACCACTTTTTTGGTGCGTGCCGGCCCGTTGTTGGATCCAAGCTCACTTAGCTGGTGTCGTTCGATAATTGGCAGTTTGCGGCTTAGCGCAAAGGGTGCAACCGTCTCAAAGCAGCGCAACCAGGGCGAGCTAAAGACTCGCTTGATTCCGAATGCGCCAAGGATGGGTGCCACCGACTTGGCCTGGCTGAAACCGATTGGCAGTAGCGGGCGCTTGCCATCGGGTCCGCTCCAGTCGGTACGGGGTGTGGCCTTGGCATGGCGCAGCAAGATGAATGGCTTGGTGCGGAGCAGTCCACGCTTGTGGTACTCCACCAGGGTGGCAAGAAAAACCTTGTCCGCGTCGTAAGAAAGCACCTTGGCGGCTTCGATTGGGCTCATCCAAAGCACTTCGTCTACTTCTTCGTGTGGCACAAACTTGCTCTTGGCTAGAGCCGAATCGGTCACACGGGCTGCCCAGATGTGGACCTCTTTGGGCTGACCATTAGGCAGGGTGTAGTGCTGCACACCAAGGCTAATTCCGAGACGAATCTTGAGCCCGGTCTCTTCGAGCACCTCTCGAACGGCGGTTTGCGGTAGCACCTCGCCCGGATCAAGTTTGCCCTTGGCCCAACCGTAGTCGTCGTAGCGACCTCGATGAATTAATCCAACCACCAGCTGGTGGTCTGTCTCTCTCCATAAGACCGCACCAGCTGCGTAAACGGTCATTACTTGCGAGCCCCTCGCTTGGCCAGCACATCGTGCATGATCTTGTCCTGGACATCGACCAATGGCTTTCCGTTGGCGTCTTGGTAGTGACGAACCCACTCGCCGTCGCTGCCCAGGTGCCAGCTACTGCTTCCTTCATCCATGCCTAGGTCGAACATGTTGTTTAGTTCTTTGATCTGGTCCGGTGCAACGATGCGCACTAGAGCTTCGACTCTGCGGTCTAGATTTCGGTGCATCATGTCGGCAGATCCGATAAAAACAGCAGGGTCTCCGCCGCCGGCAAAAGTAAACACGCGACTGTGCTCTAGATAACGACCCAAAACCGAGCGAACCTTGATGGTCTCGCTGAGGCCTGGGACTCCTGGACGCAAAGAACACATTCCTCGAACCAGGACTTCCACCGGAACTCCAGCCTGAGAGGCCTGGTAAAGCGAGTCGATAATCTGCTCGTCGACCAGCGAGTTGACCTTGACACGGATCTTTGCAGGCTTGCCTGCCTTGTGGTGAGCAATCTCGCGCTCGATTCGATTGGTCAGGCCATCGCGGACACCGTGAGGCGACACCAGAAGGGTCTTGAAGGTGCTGTCAGGTGCAAAACCGCTCAGGCGGTTGAACAGCTTGGTCAGGTCTTCGCCCAGGCTTTCGCGCGAACTCAATAATCCGTAGTCCTCGTAAAAGCGCGCTGTTTTTGGGTTGTAGTTTCCGGTGCCAACGTGGCAGTAACGACGAAGGCTATTGCCCTCTTGGCGGATAACCAAAGAGAGCTTGCAGTGAGTCTTTAGCCCAACGATTCCATAAACCACGTGAACACCGGCCTGCTCGAGCTTGCGAGCCCACGCGATGTTGTTTTGTTCGTCAAAGCGTGCCTTGATTTCCACCAGAGCCAAAACCTGTTTGCCGGCTTCAGCAGCCTGGATTAGGGCATCCACAATCGGACTGTCTCCGCTGGTGCGGTAAAGGGTCTGCTTAATAGCTAGCACCTGTGGGTCGGCGGCTGCCTGCTCTAGAAATGCCTGCACGCTCGTAGTGAAAGATTCGTAAGGGTGATGCAACAGCACCTCGCGCTCGCGCAGCACACCAAAAATGTCGGTAACCACGTCGTCTCCATCGCTGAGGAAACGGTTTGTAACCACCTGGTGAGGCGCAAAGTGAAGCTCTGGGCGCTTCATGAACGCCATCTCGCTGAGACCCTTCAGATCAAGCGGCGCCGGAAGGTGGTAGACATCCTCGTCTTCTACGTCTAGTTCGCGAACCAACAGCTCTAAAACCTGGGGGTTGATGTCGTTGGCCACCTCTAGGCGAACCGGAGGCCCAAACCGGCGACGAAGCAGCTCTTTCTCGAGGGCAATCAGCAAGTTTTCGCCGTCTTCTTCGTCTACCTCTAGGTCTTCGTTTCGGGTGACCCTAAACGTGTGGTGCTGAAGAACCTGCATTCCTGGGAAAAGCATGGCGAGGAACTGGCCAATAATCTCTTCGAGTGGCACGAAGCGGGCGTCGGTGGCCCCGGTGTTTCCCGGAACACGAACAAAGCGTGGAAGCAGTGGCGGAACCTTCACGCGCGCAAAATGTTCCGACCCGTTGTCAGGGTTTTGGAGCACAACAGCCAAGTTGAGGCTAAGGCCGCTGATGTAAGGGAACGGGTGCGCCGGGTCTACTGCCAGCGGGGTTAGTACTGGGAAAATCTGGGTTTGGAACTGAAGTTTCAGCGCCTCTTGTTCCTCGGCAGAGAGTTCTGCCCACTTGAGTAGGTTGATGCCGTGTTCGCTTAGGCCGGGCTCCAACACCTCTACGAAAAGCTTGGCATGGCGCTCCTGAAGAGCGTGAGCTTCTTTGGAAATCTGAGTCAGCACAGCCTGTGGGCTTAGGCCGCTGCTGGCAGTCACGGCTAGACCGGTTGCGATTCGGCGCTTCAGACCTGCCACGCGAACCATGAAAAACTCATCTAGGTTGCTTGCAAAGATGCTTGCAAAGTTGAGGCGCTCCAAAAGAAACATGTCTGGGTCTTCGGCGAGTTCAAGTACTCGCTGGTTGAACTTGAGCCAACTCAACTCGCGGTCTAGAAAGCGTTCTGGGCCAAATTCGCCTTGATTTTCGGGCATTGTTACAGCCATAGTTTCTTCAGACATATCTAAATCCTGCCATCTTGGTTAAAACTTTTTTGGTTACTAGGTTTCTTAAAAGTGAACACTTAGAACCCGCTGGGGGCATACTCAGATTCATCAAGTGAGTTGTTGAATCGGTACCCAACGTTTCTGACTGTTCCGATCAACGACTCCAGGTCACCTAACTTGGCTCGCAGACGTCGAATGTGTACGTCCACCGTTCGTGTACCACCAAAGTAGTCGTAGCCCCAGACCTCGCTCAGCAACTGCTCTCGGGTGAAAACGCGCCCTGAGTGTTGAGCCAAGAAGCGCAACAACTCGAACTCCTTGTAAGTCAAGTCCAGTGGTTTTCCGTGGACCTTTGCGCTGTAACTGGCTTCATCGATAACCACGCCGCTGGCGCTAATGGTTTCGCTTTTATCCTGAATTTTGCCGCGACCAATAGCCGTGCGAATTCTTGCTTCGATTTCCCCCGGGCCTGCGGTCTCTAAAATGAAGTCGCTTGATCCCCACTCGGCATTCATCGCGGGTAAACCGCCTTCGCCCAGAACCACGATCAAGGGGCTCGACATGCCTGTGGTGTTCAAAATTTTGGCCAATGATTTCGCGGACACTAAATCGTGTCTCGCATCTAATAAAACGAGGTCGGCTACCGGTGCGCTCACAAGGGCGGCGGGCTCCGCAGCGATTACTCTAACGCGGTGACCAAGTAAAGAGAGGGCAGGCAGGACTTCGCTGTTTGGCCATGAGGCCAAAACTAAAATCTGTGCCATAGTGCTCCCGAGGGTTTCCACTAGTTTACCTTCTGTTTGCAAGAGCGTGTCAGAAGTTCTAGGGCATGATTGAGACATGAGAGCACGCTGGTTTTTGGTCATGTCGCTTTGGGTTTCCACAGCGGTGTGCGCGGTACTTGCCATCGCTTTTGCACCCGAGGGCCAGGCCTTCGCTTGGTTCGGTGCAATCCTGGCGGGTTCGGTTGCGGCTGTTTCGCTGGTCCATTTGATTAGAGCTGCCCCTACTGGGTTTGTCCGCGAATTGGTTTATGTGGCCGGGGGTAGCTATTTAATCCTTGCCTTGACCAGCATTTACCTGTTCGTGAAAGGTTAGAATTCGAACATGAATCTTCCTTGGGACATCCTGTTCACCGGTCTACTAGTACTGGCCGGCATCGCCATCGCGGCAATTTCCGTTCTTGTTCTAGTCAAGCTTTTTAAGGGCCAGAAGTAGTTGTTCGTTCTGCCCGAAGGCTTGCCGATTGAACTGACGCCGCTGGCGTTTGTGGTTGGTACTTGGCAGGGCACTGGCGTAATCAGTTACGCCCACCGTCGCGACGAAAACGACGAACCAATCCAATACGAGTTCACTCAAAACCTCACTTTTTTTCACAACGGCGAGAACTACCTCACCTATCAATCAACCGCCAAGCTCCTAGACGAAGCAGGCACGATTCTGCCAAGCGAACTCGGCTATTGGAAGCTGGCTCGTCCGGCAGCTGAATACGATCATGGCCCGGGCTTGTTGCCGGGCATCGGTGAGTCTTTGATTCAAACCCACGACGACCTTGAGGCACTTCGAAACGCCACCGGCGGATTCGACATCGAGGCTTCGATTATTCACCCCAGCGGAATCAGCGAGCACTACTTGGGCACCGTCAAGGGCGCAAGAATCGACCTAGCAACCGCACTGGGGTCGAGCAGACCAGAGAACTCCAAGGAGTACTCGGGTGCCACTCGAATTTATGGCTTAGTAGAGGGTGCATTGCTTTGGGCCTGGGATATCGCGGCACTTGGAAACCCTCTTGCCTCGCACGCCTCCGCTCGTTTAGAGCGCGTTAAGTAGCATGGGCAAAATCCTCAACCCGCTGATCGCTCAGCGTCAGATACTGGCCGGTACCGCGCTGGTTCGATTGGAAAATCTTTCGGTAGTCTCGGTGAGCGGCCCGGACCGACTTAACTGGCTGCATTCGCTGCTAAGTCAGAACATCAAAAACCTAGTGCCGGGTCAAAGTACCCAGGCATGTTTGCTGGACCCGCAGGGCCACGTGGAGCAACTTATCAGCCTGGTAGACGACAGCGAGACCGCCTGGTTAATCGTTGATTCCGCCGCTGCGCCAGCCCTGCTTTCCTGGCTGAACAAGATGGTCTTCCGCATGCAAGTCACCGTTTTAGACCGCACCGCGGATTTCCCCCTGGTTGCTTCTTGGGGCAAGGCGTTGGAGTTAGACCAGTCGATCGTTAGCTGGACCGACAATTGGCTGGAAACAGCCGCTGGCGGCTACCGCTACGGCCAGGTTCCGACCGAGCCGTGGAAACTCATTTTGAACCTGGTTCCAGCGCAGTCATTGGCAGGTCTCGAGTCGAAACACGAATGGGCCAGTCCGGAATCCCTAGAGGCCCTGCGCATTGCGGCTCATCGCCCGACCGCAGCCGAAATCGATGCCAAGACTTTGCCACACGAACTTGATCTTTTGGCCAGCGCCGTGCACCTAAGCAAAGGTTGCTACCGAGGTCAGGAAACCGTGGCCAAGGTGCACAACCTAGGACACCCACCTCGTCGCCTGGTTTTGTTACACCTGGATGGTTCGGGACACACTCTGCCTTATGTTGGCGACTCGGTGGCTCTGGCATCGGATTTCGAATCGGTCAAGGGGCGTATCACCTCGGTTGGTCAGCACTACGAGATGGGGCCGATCGCGTTCGCGATAGTCAGCCGAAACACTCCTCTGGATGCAACACTCGTGGCGCTTGGTGAACACGAGGCGATCGCCGGCACCCAAGAAGTTATTGTTCCCATGGATGCGGGCAAGACCGTGGATGTGCCCAAATTGCCCAGATTGTTGATGGGCGGCAAGAAGTGAGTTTCCTCGACACCCAATCGTTCAAGAAAGCCAAGCCCAAGGGCCGCTTGCATTGGAACTTTAGGGAGTCGGCTCGCCGCGTGTTGGAATCGCTGGCGCCATCGCTGCAAATCACAATCGCTGCAACCATCGCCTATGTGGTTGCTCATTACTGGTTGGGACACGCGATACCATTTCTGGCCGTGACTGTCACAATCGCGTCACTAGGCCTGACCCGCGATGCCCGCCCGCGGCGAATTGCGCAGACCGCGGC
>CAIYOE010000252.1 GCA_903927775.1 uncultured Micrococcales bacterium
AGGCCAAGTTCTGGGTTTCTAAAGAACTGCGGGTCTTGCATTAGTTCGTCTGGGATTTCCAGCGCCTCGTGCAGACCAAGTTCCTCGCCCTGGTAAAGGTAGGTGCTGCCCGGCAGGGCGAGCAATGCCATGGTCATGGCGTTGGCGCGAATGCCGCCAAGGGTCAGCGAGAGCTGCTCGGTTGCTGTGCCGTTGCGGTAGCGCTTGTACCAGGTGTGTACCTCGGTGCCAGCCGGAAGGGCAAAACGAGTGGCGTGACGAACCACGTCGTGGTTGCTTAGAACCCAGGTGGTGCTGGACTTGTGCTCTTTGGAGCGTGCGATGGCTCGCGAGGCAAGTCCCTGAACCTTGGCGGCGTCCCAGCCGGCTCCGAGCATGTCGAAGGCAAAACTCTGACCCAGCCCCTTTTCGCTGGCGTAGGCAGGTAGGCGGTCCGCGGCGACCCAGGCCTCGGCCACAGCCATGCGCGGTGGGTTGTACTGATTGAAGATCTCACGCCATGAGGCATAAATTTCGTGGACGGCATCGCGGTCGAACAGGTCGTCGGTGCCGTTTGGTTTGATTATTGACACGTCGTAAGAATCGCGCTCTGGCAGGTGCCCATTGGCGAGGTTTTTCACCAACGCGTGAGCTACGTCTACGCGGAATCCGTCTACTCCGCGGTCGCACCAGAACTTAATGGTCTTTCTAAAGTCGGCGCGGACCTCTTCGTTGTCCCAGTTGAAGTCCGGCTGTTCGCTGGCGAACAGGTGCATATACCACTGGCCCGGGGTTCCGTCTGGTTCGGTAATGCGAGTCCAGGCGGTTGGTCCAAAGTGGCTGCGCAACTCCGATGGGCGGATCTCACCGTTCTTGCCTTTGCCGTCGCGGAAAATGTAGCGGTCGCGCTCGGGTGAACCAGGTGCCGCCTTGAGCGCCTCTTGGAACCACTTGTGACCCGAGCCCGAGTGGTTTGGAACGATGTCCACGATCACACGGATGCCCTGGGCGTGAAGTGCTTCGGTCATCTGGTCGAACTCGGCCAAGGTGCCGATGCGTGGGTCAACGTCGCGGTAGTCATCCACGTCGTATCCACCGTCGGCTAGAGCCGAAGGATAGAACGGGCTGAGCCAAACGGCGTCTACCCCAAGCTGCTTCAGGTAAGAAACTCGACTAATGATGCCCTTGAGGTCACCGATGCCATCGTTGTTGCCGTCTGCGAAACTGCGCGGGTAAATCTGGTAAATAACCGCCTGATGCCACCAGTCTGCTGGGCCTTTTAGGAAGGTGTTTTCGGACATGATGACTCCTTGCGATGCTGAAAATTCGGCTTGTCTTGTTCTAAAGACAGACACCAGTATATCTGGGCTCAGGTGGCCAAATAATGCCCAAAAGCACTGCTTAAGGCCCACATGTGCGGTTGCCACTAGAGCGGCCCTTGCCGACTAGGGAGTGCTATCTAGATTGGCTACAAGTGCAATATGTCTGGGGACAAATAATGCTTTCGCAGTTAGCTAAAACCACCACCAAGGTTCGGGTTGCCTTTGGCATAACTGCCTTGCTTTTGACTGCCACGACCATCGCAGGTTGCGCAGCTCAGCAAAACAACGCACTATCGAGCAATCACAGTGAGATGGTTGGCATGAGCAACATGTCGCACAGTTCATCGGCCCTGAGTTCTGCTGATGGTTCCGCCCAAGACGTCGCCACCGGAAAGACGCGCGAGTACTTTATTCAGTCCGA
>CAIYOE010000253.1 GCA_903927775.1 uncultured Micrococcales bacterium
ACCCCAACCATGCCCGAGTACCTGCCGGTTGCTCTTAGCAAGCGCGCCGGCGAAGACGCCCTGCGCGAGATGATCCCGGAGCTGACCGCCAAGGGCATCGAGTTTGTGGTTGTTTCTGGCGACATGATCGAGGGAACCGTTACCGCAACCTTGCTAGACCGACTTAACCCGGGCGCCATCGATGCCCGTAAAGAGGCCGTGGGCAAGCTCTACAACGTTGAGGAGTTTGCGGCCGAGATCGTAGATGCTGCACTTGCGCCGATTCCGGCAGACCACACCCGCCTGGTTGGCGACACCGAGTACTTCACCAAGTAGTTCTAGTTTCCGCGGCAGGTTAGTTTGCAAAACAAATGAAAGAACCTAAGTCGCCTGGACTTCGCCTAATCGCATTACCCGAACTTCAAAAAAGCCTCTGGGATGGCGAAGCAAACGAGCATTACGACTCAGTTGAGCTGGCGATTGCCGACGATCCGGATCCTAATCTGGCGAACACTCACTTCGAGGACTCGCGACTAGTAATCAGTAACGCAGAGGGAATCTCGGCGTCGCGCAGCAAGTTTTTCGATTCCCACATAACGGTAGAGAGCGCCTTGGAATGGGTTGGCCCAAACTCGGCTTTTAGAAATACCCGCATCGATGGTGGCCGAGTTGGGTCATTGGATTTGTCTGGCGGTACTTTCAATTCAGTGCGCATCGATGGCTTAAAAATCGGCTACGCAAACCTCATAAATGGAACCATCAACGATGTGCTGTTCAGCAACTGCACTTTTGATACTTTGGACCTTTTTGGCAGCAAGCTAAAGCGAGTGGCCTTCGAGAATTGCAGAGTCCAAGAGTTGGATCTGCGAACTGCAACTCTTGAGGACTTTGACCTGCGAGGCCTGGTGTTTGGCCAACTGAACGGATTACAAAGTATTTACGGAACGACGATCAATGAATCACAGCTAATCCAGTTGGCGCCGCTACTGGCAAAAACCCTTGGATTAGTCGTTCTTGATTAGGTCTTGAATCACAATTTTTGTCATTCCACGCATTGCCTGCCAGGCAAACGCCGACTTCTGCGGGTCTGGATTCTGCAGGTGTTCGCGCATCTGTATCGGAGTTACCTGCCAGCTGAGTCCAAACTCGTCTACGCACCAACCGCACTGACCCGGCTTGCCACGCTCGGTTATTGCGTCCCAGTAGTAATCCACCTGGTCTTGTCCATCGCAGTTAATAGACAACGAAATGCTGTCGTTGAACTGGGGGCCACCCGGCCATCCCATACCGATGAACTCTTGCCCAAAAATCGAGAAGTCTGCTGTCATCAGTTTGCCGTCGGGTTCTGGCTGCCCAGCACTGTGAATCACAAGATTTTCCTTGAACAGGTGCTTATAAAACTGCAGAGCCTCACCGAGGTTTCCGGGAAACCACAGAAAAGTTTTGAGCGAAGCGGTAGCTGACATAGTTACAACCTACTCCTGAACCGTTAGGGCACTGACCGAAACGGTTTTGTTCCCCGCGGCGCTGGCAAAAATGGCGGTGATAAGCAGGAACCCAGTGACGGCTGCAAAGATGCTGAGGACTCCCCAAACCTGACCCACGAAGCCCAGAAGCGGCGGACCAACGATGAATGCCCCGTAGCCCCAGAGCGCAACAAAACTTACACGCTTGGCAGCATTTTCACCCTCGCCCGCCGCCGATAAAAACAACGGGAAGCCGAGAGCCACGCCGACGCCCCACATAGCTGAGCCTGCGTAGGCGACAATCACGTTTGGCGCGCCAAGGATAACCAGAATCAAACCGGTAATGCCCACAAAGGCCAGCGATTGCAACGCGCGTGCCCTGCCAAATCTGTCGGCCAAGTTACCACCAAAGAAACGGGTAAGTGTCATTGCACTCAGCAGCACGGCGTAGGAAATCCCCGCGTTGGTAGCCGTCGCGTGATATCCCTCGACAACTCCGAGGGCCAGCCAGTCGTTAGACGCGCCTTCGGCGATGGTGACGCCAAGTATTCCGATTCCCAGCCAGATGGCTTTTCGGTTCAGCCACTTGCCCGAATCCTCCAGACCCGATTCACCGCGGACTTTAGGAGCCTCGATTCCGTTGCCAGCGACCAGATACCCATAGGTAAAAATCGGAACCAGCAACTGGAGTCCGGCCAGAATCACGATTTGCCAAAAAATAGAGAAGTTATAGGTCGCGGCCAAAGTGCCAAGACTCGCACCGGTGACAGT
>CAIYOE010000254.1 GCA_903927775.1 uncultured Micrococcales bacterium
ATAGTTTCGTTGCCCATGGGCGGCAAAATAACGCGCATTGCCTGCGGTAACACGATCCGGCGCATGGTGTAGAAGTTGGACATGCCCAGCGCGCGAGCAGCCTCGGATTGACCCGAATCGACCGACATTATTCCTGCGCGGACGATCTCGGCCGAGTAAGCGGCCTCATTTAGTGACAGTGCTATCAGACCGGCTGCGAACGAATTGATTACCATGCTGGTTGGTTGGTCAAATAGCACAGCGTTGCTGAATGGAATAGCAACAGTGATATGCGGGTAAACGATCCCCAGATAGCCCCAAAAAACTATTTGAAGCAGAAGCGGAGTTCCTCTGAAGAACTCGATGTATCCAGTTGCGATGATTCTGAGAAGTGGATTATCTGAAAGTTTCATCACGGCCAAAAGAGTAGCCAGAGTTGTGGCAATCAGCATTGCAAGAAATGTAATCCAAACGGTCAAGACCGCACCCTGAAGGATCAGCGGGTTGAACAGGAACTCCATAATAGTTGCGTGGCTGATGGTGGGGGCCGCCACAAGCGACCAGGTGAAGACTCCTAAAATCGCTGTGATAATGACAGCGGTGACGATTCTCCACGGATGCCGAAGAGGCAGGGCCACGATGTCGTGTTCACCCACGGTGTTGTTCTCGGTCATGTCTCTCCGTAAAAAGCCCAAATGCACTGCATCCAAGCATAAAGGTGTGCTGGCGAGTATGTGGGTTCGCGAGCGAGCGAGCCCGAAGTCCCGTTCCGAACTTCTACTTCTGCTTCTAGTGGGGAGTATGGAAACTTGCGACCAAGCAAGTTTCTAAGTCCCGTTCCTTAGTTCTATTAGTGGGGAGTACGGGACTTGAACCCGTGACCGACGGATTATGAGTCCGCTGCTCTAACCGGCTGAGCTAACTCCCCCAAACGGCAAGTCTCTAGCCTACCGTTCGCGCTGGATGCGCTTCTGCGCTTTTCGCACAGCAATTCGAACTTTTCTGTCCATCCTTGTTGCCGTTGCACGTGCGTCTCGAATCCGCTCACGCACGTCTGCTCGGTAGTCCCCCCAGCGCTCCAAAATATTGTCACGAACGTCGTCTACACGATCCACTAAAACGCTCGCCCGGTCACGAACTGACTGCACTTGGCTCTGCGCAAACTCACTCAACTGACCGATAGGTTCGCTGTAACCCGGGAGGTTATCATCGCTGGTGTTTCCTTCAAAGGTGCCTGTGTAAAGCTCCTCAAAAACGGTTAGTGTTCGCTGAATATCGTGAGCCTGAATCAGGTACAGGGAGTTTTCAGAAAGGCGCGCTAGCTCAGCTGCATCGGCGGTGAGGACGCGCATTAGGCGATCCGCAAAGACATCGATGTCCTCTGGTGGGAATAAGTAACCGTTGTCTCCATCGTGAACAAGGTGCGGCAAGGCCATCGCGTCGGCTGCCACCACGGGTCGACCGGAAGCCATGGCTTCCATGGTTGCAATACTTTGAAGTTCCGCAATCGACGGCATGGCAAAAACCGTTGCCCGCTCATAGGCCTTTGGCAGGTCCTGCTCTGTGATGTGACCGAAGAATGTGACTTGGTCACGGATGCCCAGTTCTGTAGCCAATTGTTCGAGGTAAGCCTGTTCACCACCCTTACCAACCAGTTCAACCTGAGTATTCAGTTCCTTTGGGAGTTTTGCCACCGCCCTCAGGAGATTGTGGATGTGCTTTTCATAGTCCAGGCGACCCAGAAACAAAACGCGTGGGGTTTGATTACTAGTCGGCGTGCTGTTCGCGAACTTAGACGCATCTATCCCGCAACTTATAGCAAGGACCCCAGTTACGCCGGCGGCGGCCTCTAGAAGTTCCGCTGCGCGCCGAGTAGGGGTCGTGACCGCATCGCACTGCCTGAGGATTCGACCAGAGTCGGCCCAGGCCATTTTCATGGCTGTGGCCTCGAACCATTTAGGGATAATAACCGAGTACTTAATTAGGTTCTCAGGCATGATGTGGTTCGTGGCAATAACCCGAATACCTCGGGCTTTTGCCGAAGGAACCAAATAGCGTCCCATGATCAAATGGCTTTGAATGTGCACAACATCCGGCTTAATTTGATCCAAGAGGGCATCGATGCGGTGTCGCAGGGTAAAGGGCCAAACGAACCTTAGAGTTTCGTGTTGTGGAAGCTTATAAGACTTAACTCGATGCACGGTCATTAGAGCACCGTCGTGCTCCTCGGTAAACGTTCCCCATGCTCTGCTGTATCCGGGAGCGATGATGTGAACGTCGTGGCCACGGCGAGCTAAACCGCCGGCAAGTCGCTCCGCGAATCGAGCGGCTCCATTAATGTCTGGGGGGAAAGTGTCGCAACCAATAACGACACGAATACGTCGCTCGGTTTGACCGGTTGAACCCATCGGTGAATTCCTTTTAGAAGTTGGCGATACTTCCCAAGTTTAGCGGCTGAGTGGATTCCGGAACCCGGATCTTAGGCTCGCCTGCGTTTGGACCAAAGTGCGGCCTTACGCTTAGCCAGCAGCACCTGAGGATGAAACTGCGAGAGCAGCAAAACTCCCAGAATCGCGGCCGAGCCACAAATCACGAAAAACAAGAATGTGAGTGGGTTGGCCAGATGCGCCTCGCCCAAAATAGTTGCAGCAATCACGACAGCGACCATCGGGTCAATTACGGTGAGACCCGCGATTACGAGGTCTGGTGGTCCCGAGGCATAGGCGCTCTGAACAAACCAACCACCAAATGCCACGGTTACACCAAGCATTACTAGACAGATCAGAGTGAGCCACTCGAACTGCCCCTGATATATCCGCTGGATTACCATCTTGGTTAGTGTGGCAACGAACCCGTAGAGGACTCCGGCGCCAATTATGAACTGAATTGCCTTGGCCGTTTTCCCGCGACGGGCGAAGACAACTACAAAGATTAGAAGAATGACGGTCAAGATAGCCAGAACCGCCAACATCGAGTTGTCAGTTAGCACTGTTTCTTTGGCCACAGTGGATGCCGCGGCAACAAAACCACCTACCCCAAGAATGCAGAGAGCAATGGCGACCATGGTGATTCGATTAAGTTTGGTCCGGCTTACTCTTGCGTTAAGCAAAGAGGTGACTACGAGCGCAATCGCCCCGAGCGGCTGGACAACTATCAATGGCGCCAAAGATAAAGAAGCGATCTGAAAAACAACCGCGACTCCCGTTAGGAGAATTCCGGTGATCCATCGCGGATGCTTCATGAGCGACAGAAGTTGCTTGATGCTGAGTGATCCGTTGGGCTTCTGGTTCTTGCCTTGCTTTTCGCCCACCGCATCGTTTTGGAACTGGGCCCCTATTGCCAACGCTACGGCGCCAATTAACGCGAGGCCAATGGCCAGGAATCGATTGTCGAAACCGGTGAACATATGCATTACTGAAGTCCCAAAATGCTTTGATAAAGTCACACAATCAGTGTGACTTACAGACTACCTGCCTTTTTGGTTGCGGCCGTAGAAGCCTTGTGGACTAAATTTGCAGAATGCCAGTAAGAAGAATTTTCATCACCGGTGAGCCGGTTTTGCACTCTCGCGCCTCCGAAGTTACCGAATTCAACCAAGAACTCGCCGACTTGGTAGCCGACATGTACGTGACTATGGACAAAGCTCCGGGAGTTGGCTTAGCTGCTACTCAGGTAGGAGTTGGTCTGCGCGTGTTCGTATACGACTACGAAGACGCGCATGGCAATCCCGTTCGTGGAGAGGTCATTAACCCGGTACTCACCTTGGGTGAAATCGAATCTGGCGAGGCAGACTGGGACACTGAGCAAGAAGGTTGCCTTAGCGTTCCGGGCGAGCGTTTCCCGCTCAAACGTGCAGATTGGGTTTCGCTATCTGGCTTGGACCTGAAGCAGAACCCCGTGCAAATCGAGGCCACGGGCTGGTTAGCTCGAATTTTCCAACACGAATTTGATCACCTAGATGGAGTTCTTTACGTGGATCGGCTTGCGGAACCACACAAATCAGACGCAAAGAAAATCGTAGTGAAGAACAACTGGGGCAGGCCGGGGCTGACTTGGATGCCTGGCAAAGACGACTTGGACGCCTAGGCCCAGTGCAAGATGTACCTCAGCCCTGCAGCGACGAGTGCCGCAGCCAAAACACAGACTAAGTAGGGAACTTTTCGCCAATATAAAATAGCGGCCACTCCCAACGCTGGGATTCTTGAATCAAAAGACGCGCCCTGATTTCCCGCTATGGTCTCTACTGTGCACAGCGCCGCCAATAGCCCAACAGTTAACTGATTTGCAAGATCTACAACGGTCCTTTGCCGAGAGAACGATTCGGGCAACAGATAGCCAAGGATTTTCCAGCTATAAACAGCCAGAGAACCCACCAAAATTGCAGGCCAATATTCGATCATTCGTCCCCACCCATCGATGGGATACTCCCCGATGTCCCGCGTTTCTTGATCGCGAAACGCAACAACCAAACCAACAAAACTGCCAGCGGGGCAGCAACGATGACTGGGATACCCGAGGGTAACGGGCCTAGCAGTAGTGCTGCCAAGACAGCAGAGCAAATGCCGATGGCTAGCGGTTGGAAGTGGGTAAGGCGAGGCCACAGCAAGCCAAGGAATGCCGCGCCGGCAGCGGCGTCGAGGCCCCAAACTCCCGGACTTGAAACCGAACCGCCAAGTATTGCACCAAGAAAAGTGAACCCGTTCCAGAAAATAAAAACTGCAGCTCCGGTGATCCAAAATCCTGTCTTTTGTTGCTTTGAATCTTCTTGGGCCAAGCTAACTGCGTTGGACTCATCGATGGTGAACTGCGCTGCCAACAACTTTATTGCGCCAACTAACTGAAGTACTCCGCTGAGACGAAGCGCGTAAAACCCATTTCTGATTCCAAGAAGCCAAGCAGAGAGTACTGCAGGAATAATACCGGCCGCTCCACTGGCTCCTAACACGCCGATGATCGCGAACTGGGATCCACCGCTGAACATGAACAGGCTAAGCACCTGAGCCTGCCAAATAGATAGCCCCGAAGCAGTTGCCAAAGCGCCGAAAGAGAGACCATAGAGCCCCGTAGCAAAGCCAACACCCAGAGACATAGAGAGTGTTTGTCCATTCAACTCTCGGGTGAGTCTACATAGCGGATTGAAGGCCGACACTAGTCGACACCTTCGAGTAAGAGACCGGACTCGTGCAAGGCAAGTGCCAGTTGGGAGCGGGTAGATAGACCTAGTTTCCCCTGAAGGGAGTCGAGATTCCAGCGAACTTGTGTTTGAGTCAATCCAGTTCTACCTGGCAACTCACCCGTGTTCGACAACCCGGCTAGGGCATCCACGACCTGAGACTCTTGAAAAGTCAAGTCGGTCAATCTGAGCAACCAGCGTTTGTTGGAACCGGACTCGATCCCGTTCTGGATAAAGAAGGTAGCAAGCGAGCCGAAATCCGTAGTGCGCTCCAGGTCTCTTGATCTCCGGATTACCTGCAGAAGTTCTTCGGGAGACTCTTCCTCAGTTACGAAATCCGAAGCCCCACTCCGAATCGACTCTAACTTCATGGCAGCTGAGTTGAAAGGTCCGGTCAAAATGAAAGTTGGAAGACGCAAATCGTTACCCTGGTTTCGACGCAGGAACCGTCTAACAAAGTCACTTCCCGAGGTGGAGGTGAGTCGATTGTCGACCAATGCAACATCCACATCGATGACTAAGAGCTCTTCCGCCGCCAGAGTGCCATCGGTTTGTTGATAAACGACGTCCAAATCCGGTTGCGTATCAATAAGCATTTTGCGGGCCTCAATCATGAGCTTGGTTCCGAAAACCAGACCAACGCGGATTGTGCCAGGCATGCTATTCCTGTCCCGCCGTAAGGTCTTCGAGGCTAGGAAAAATCAGGTTGATGGTGAAGCCAATTCCAGGAACTACCTTGGCCTCAACGTTCCCGCCAAAAAGCTGGGCGCGCTCTCGCATGCCGGTTATTCCAGCGCCGGTGACCTCTTGCGTTAGGGCATCGATGTCGTTTTGGACCTGATAACCCGAGTCCTCAATGCCGAGTCCGCTTTTAACCTCGGTCTCAACACCGTTGTCTTTCACCAAAACTTGAAGACCCGACTCCGTCCAGTTGAAATCGATGTCGATAGAAGTACCAATCGGTGCATGATTTCGAATGTTTTCAAGGGCCTCGAACACGATTCGGTATATGTTCAGGCCAGCACCCGCAGACAATTCCACCCGCGTACCACGATGCAGGATGACTGTTGGATAACCGAGGTCACGGTACTGTGCTGCCAGCAAATCCAGGTCTCGGATGCCTGGTGGGGCGGTTGCAACCTGAACCGACATGTTGAGCATGTCGAAAAGACGCCGCATTTCGTTGTGCACCTCGCGTTGCAGCCTGGCAAGTCGCTCAAGCGTCCGAGGAGCCACTTCCGCGTCTAACTTGGCAGCGTAACGGGCACCATCGGTAAGTGCGAGGATTCCAGATATCCGTTGCAGTACCAGCTCATTTAGGTCACGCGCAATACCAAAACGTTGATTCTGTTCCGCTATGTCTAGGCGAGTTCTTAGGCTGGCCGCTTTTACATCATCGCGTTCCATGGTTGCGTTTTTCTGCCGGAAACGCTCGATCGAGTAAGAGCCCGCTAGCCACGCAAAGCCGTTTACTCCAAGCACTGTTACGCCCGCAAAAGTGAAAGCGGCCCAGCGCCCAGTGTCATTGAAAACATGGATACCGTAGATATCTTTGACTATCGAGCTATTGAGTGCTGCGTTCCAGGCGATAAACAAACCTGATAAGCCAGATGCGACCAAGGTGTAAATGCCGAACCTTCGGATACCAAAGGCCGCTGCGAGAAATAGCGCAATCGGCGCGACCATGCCAGAAACCAAGGGCTGAATGCCTGTCAGAACCTGGGTCACTGCCCCAGCCACGATCAGAAGCGGCTGAAACAATGCAAAACGTCGGAAGAATAGTGGGGATAACGACAGCAGTAAAGCGGCCGGCAAGGCACTGGCGCTTTGGATCAGCGTATCTGCTAGTACGAAAGCCAACGATGCTAGACCAAAAATGATCTCTGGAAGCCATTTTCTGTCGAGGACCCACTGAATCAATGGGCCTCCTAAGAGCTACAGCACTGCTGAAATGGCTCCCCGACTTGGACTCGAACCAAGAACCCTCCGGTTAACAGCCGAATGCTCTGCCAATTGAGCTATCGAGGAATTGTGCCTCAGGCACCAGAAAAGAGTAGCAAATAATGCCTGGATTCCCAAATCACCATTGGTTAGCGTGTTTTGAGGTTTAGTAGCCCAATTCCGGATTGACCACTCCAACCCACTCGCCCCGTTGCAGATAAGCCAACGTGTTGAGGCGGAGGCGTTCTGAGAACATGCGCAAGACCATTTCGTTGGTGTCGGCAGTGTGAGGAGTAATAATCAAGTTGGGTGCGCGCCAGAGTGCGTGACCTTCGGGCAGTGGCTCCGGATCAGTCACATCGATGCCTGCGCCAGCAATGATCCCCGA
>CAIYOE010000255.1 GCA_903927775.1 uncultured Micrococcales bacterium
ATCTAAACAATAAAACAGGGGTGGAGGTCTATTTCTAGAACCGCCACCCCTGTCTTATTAGAGGTTGTTACTTGATAAGTAGTGCTAGAGCCTTAGCCTTTAGAGCCTGGCTACCTGCAAGAGCTACGTAGCCTAGCTTTGCTGCGTTAGCTGGTACACAGGTGTTTAGTACGTACTGGATGAACGTCTTGACAGCTGCACCCTTAGTGCTTGCTGCGCCAGTGTTCACGATTGCGTAGGTGATTAGTGATGGGTTGTAACCACCAGGAACGGCCTTCGACCAGTCGATCGAAACAACACCGTTGTCAGCAACAGGCATGTTCGAAAGGAACTTGGCAGCGGTAGCCGAGGTTGGTAGCAAGAACTGACCAGCGTTGTTCTTTACAGCTGCAGCCTTTAGGCCTAGTGCAACTGCATCCTTTAGGTCTACGTAACCGATCGAGTTAGCGGTCTTGGATACGTTTACAGCAACGGTTGCGTTGTCTGGAGCCGAGGTACCAACTGGGTTGGTTAGACCAGTAGCGATTGCCCAGGTCTGGTCGTTCTTCCAGCCAGCAGCCTTGTTGGCAGCTAGGTAACCAGCGAAGTTACCGTTAGTACCCGACTTGGATCCACGGTACTGAACTGCAATGGTGGTTGCAGGAAGCTTGGCGGTTGGGTTCAAAGCAGCGATTGCCTTGTCGTTCCAGGTGGTGATGGTTCCGCGGAAGATCGCACCAATGGTGGTGGAGTCTAGGCGAAGAGCAGGCACACCAGCAACGTTGAATACGATGGCGATTGGGCCACCTACAACTGGGATGTACTTGTAGCTACCAGCAGCAGGCTGAGGGTTGTCAGCAGCACCGTAGGTACCGTCCGAGCCAGCGAAGTCGAAGGTGCCGTTTGCGAAGTTGGTACGACCAGTACCCGACGAAGAACCGGTGTAGGTTACCTTGGCGTCTGAGTAGTTTGCGGCACAGGTGGACATGATTCCAGCGCTGAACGAAGATCCACCAGAGGTGATGGTTACGGTGTCAGCGTTTGCAGGCGCGGCGATTAGTGCCGATGCTGCGATTGCAACTGCGGCTAGGATGCCAGCGGTCTTGCGCATTGATTTCTCCTTGTTAGAACCTAAATTGAAGGTGCTCTCTAAGTTTCCTGTTAGAAAGTTAACGGCATCAGTTAGGGCAAGTGTCCAGAAGGTTAACTGCCAGTTAACTTTCCCGTTTGACTTGCTTTTTGCTTCGTTTAGCCGAAGTGACCGTTTACGTAGTCGTTAGTACGTGCGTCAATCGGCTGGTTGAAAACCTGCTCGGTTGCACCGAACTCAACAACGCGACCCGGGTTGCCATCCTCCGACAGGAAGAAGGCGGTCTGGTCGCTGATTCGCTGAGCCTGCTGCATGTTGTGGGTAACGATCACGATTGTCATGGTAGGCGAAAGCTCCATGATGGTTTCCTCGACACGACGAGTCGAGCCTGGGTCAAGAGCCGAGCAAGGCTCATCCATGAGTAGAACCTCTGGGTTCATGGCAAGCGAACGAGCGATACAGAGACGCTGCTGCTGTCCACCGGAAAGCGAAAGAGCTGGGTCGTTCAGACGATCCTTGACTTCGTTCCAGATCGATGCACGGCGGAGGCTGGTCTCCACTAGCTCCGCTGCGTTGTCTGCCTTTCGACCACTGAGCTTTAGACCGCTAAGAACGTTCTCTTTGATGCTCATGGTTGGGAAAGGGTTTGGCTTCTGGAAAACCATACCGATGCTGAGGCGAACGTTTGTCGGGTCCATCTCTGGTGCATAGATGTCCTTGTTGTCCAACAGGATCTCACCGGCGAATCCAGCCGATGGTATTAGCTCGTGCATACGGTTCAGGGTGCGCAAGAAGGTGCTCTTGCCACAGCCCGATGGGCCAATCAGCGCGGTCACCTGGTTGGAAGGGAAGCTAAGGTTCACATCTCGCAATACGTGACGCTCACCGAACCAGACGTTGACGTCTTTGGCGCGCAGGTGTGGAGTATCTACGGTCATTTTGGTTACTTTCTCTTCTTAGCTGTCTTGTC
>CAIYOE010000256.1 GCA_903927775.1 uncultured Micrococcales bacterium
GAACAGGTCCACATAGCCACCCACCAGCAAACGTAGCGGTGTGAAAATGGGTGACCTAAGGGTACGAACCAGCGCCAGAATCAAACCGAAAACGAGAACGCCAATCGAGGCAAACACCAAGACCTGCAGGTTGACCCAAAGCCCTTCTAAAACCGCGGGAAACGAGCCAACCAGCGTGGGCCAATCAAAGAACGATGCCTGAACCCTGGACCAACCGGGCGAAGCCACGAGTGAGAACCAAACCACCAGAGCAAATGCCACGGTGCTGGCCACCGAAATCAGGGTAGAACGGTTTTGCTTGCCTCGCCTATAAGCGCGACGCTCCTGCTCTACCGGGCTGACCACTCACAAACTCTACTTGAGGACAGGCACTCCGGCCGCGGTGGTTAGCCACTTGGCCTCCAGAGCAGCCAAGGTTCCATCGGCCTTGAGGGCCGCCAAAGCCTGGTTGACCGGCTTGGTCAACTTGCTGCCCTTGTCTAGAACCAAACCAAACTGGTCACCCTTGGCCGCGCTCGGTAGCTGGCCGATGATGATTCCGCCGGTGAGCTCGACCTGGCTCAGGTAAATGGCGGTTGGCAAGTCGACCACAATGGCGTCTACCTGGCCGTTGGCCAACGCCGCCTTGGCGTCATCGTTGCTGTTGAAAGCTAAAGGCTTCTGAGATGGCTTGATTACATCGGTGATTGCTGCATAAGAAGTGGTTCCGGTGGCGGCGCCCAGCAGAAGACCCTTTAGACCAGCGGTGTCGCTAACAGCGGCAGCCTTGGAGCCCTTAACCGTGATCACGGTCTGTGCGGTCTGGTAGTAAGGCGAGCTGAAGTCGATGCTCTTGGCACGCTCAGGAGTGATGCTGTACTGCTGCAGGTTGAAGTCAAAGTTCTTTGGGCCTGGAGCGATGGCTTCGTCGAAGTTGGTGCGAACCCAAACCACGTCTTTAGCCGCAAAGCCCAGTTGCTTGGCCACCGCGTAGGCTACGGCCGATTCAAATCCCTTGCCCGACTCAGGCTTGTCGTTTATTACCCATGGCGAGTAAGCGGGGGTTCCGGTGCCAACGGTGAGCTTGCCCGCTGTCACGGTTTCAAGTGCAGAGTTGGTGCTGGTAGCTGCCGGGGTGGCAGAACAGGCAGCCAAAAGTGCCACTAGCGCTACCGACACAACCGATGTTGCGGCCTTGATTCTGAAACGAACAAACTTTGACATTGGGGTCTCCTTGGAAGTCTTTTCACAAGTTTGCCAAATGCTTTCCGATCGACCAATTCCATTTCGTTGTATTACCGCGAAATAACTTGGCGCGTCGCCGTGTTCACAACCCCATGACACTTGCAGAAACCGGCTTCAATCTCATCGATGGCACACCCACCACATTTGGCCAGTTCGCCGGAAAAGTGGTTCTGGTAGTCAACGTGGCTTCGCGTTGCGGGCTGACTCCTCAGTACGAGGCACTTGAGGCTCTGCAAAAGAAGTACGAGTCTCGTGGTTTCACCGTGGTTGGATTCCCAACCGACCAGTTCAAGCAGGAACTCAAGTCCGAGAGCGACATCGCTGAATTTTGCTCCACCACCTACGGCGTTACCTTCCCCATGGCAAGCAAGATCATGGTGAACGGCAAGAACCGCCACGAGCTTTACAAGACACTCACCAAGTCCAAGGAC
>CAIYOE010000257.1 GCA_903927775.1 uncultured Micrococcales bacterium
ACAAGGTGGCGCTCACCACCGTGCGATCAAGAACCGGCATCAGTTATTCCCCGGCCAGTTACAAAGGCCTGATTGCATCGATGAATACCAACCTCAACAAGCCCGCCATGGTCCCAGTTATTGACTCGTCCGGCGCGGGATACAAAGTGGTTTCGTTTGTGAGTTTCACTTTGCTGGGTTACAAAATGCCCACCGTCACGGGCGCAAATGCAATCACCGCCAGCACTGCAAACAGCTACCCGGGTCAGCCAGGAGCAATCAACTACACGTGGACGGGCACTTGTGCGGCCGCCCAATCCACCACCTCACCTTTTTGCATTGTCGGCACTTTCAGCAGCCGCGTGGCTGCTCCATCGGGGCGCACACCAGGACTCACTTACACCACCAACACGAACGTTCCAGACCTGGGATACCAGGTTGTAAGGCACTTGAGGTAGACAGGAAAATCATGAAAATATCCAGAATCTCTTACATCGTGGCCATTGTTTTGGCTTTGATCGCGGGAGTGGCGGTCTACGCGTATCAGGCCAGCGCCGACCAGCGCGCACTTGCCGGTAAGGCCGCCGTGCAGGTCTACGTGTCACAGCAGGACATCCCGGTTGGTGTGAAGCTAAGCGACATTTACCTGCAGGGACTTGCCAAGAAAGAGAACTTTCCGGCCGACTCATTGCCGGTTGGAGCCATTACCGACATCACCACCGCGAACGGCGATCTTGTGGTGAGCCACCCAATCACCAAGGGGCAGTTGCTGCTAGACAGCCAAGTGGGCACCCAGGCCGCGGCGGCATCGCAGATTGTTGTGCCAGACGGCCAGGTTGCGGTAAGCGTGAACGTGGATGACTCGCAGCGCGTGGCCAACTTCTTGGTTCCGGGTGCTCAGGTTGTTGTTTACTACACCGCGGCCGACCGCACCTCGGTGCGCGTGCTGCTGCCTCGCGCTGACATCATCGCTGTTGGTAGCACCAGTACAAGCAGCACCACCGGAACCGGCACCGTGGTGAGCCCACTGGTTACCCTTGCGCTGCCACCAGCTGACGCCGCCCGAGTCGTCCTTGCCACTCACAACGGCACCGTTTACTTTGGCCTACTTAGCAAGACCACAACCGTGGCGCCTGGATCAGGCGTTGCCCTTAGCAACCTGTTTGGAAACTAGCCATGACAGTCATTCTTTCCGAAACTCAAACCGGAGCCGAACGCTACCGGCTAACCCTGGGAGCCGACACAAAGGTGGTTCCAACGCCGCGCGAGCTGCTGGACTGGATCGAACAGGATCCCAACGAACTGCTGATTGTGATTGCACCCGAGGTGCCTCTGAACGTGGCGGTGGAGCTGGCCAAGCACTACCGCACGGCTCGCCCGGCACTCGGTGTGATTCTGGTGCGTCAGCGCCTCGAGGTTGCAACCCTAAGCCAGGCAATGCAGGCGGGTATCCGCGAAGTCGTCAGCAGCGATGACGCAGCCGAGCTGCTTGCTGCCACTCGCCGAAGTCAAACCGTAAGCGAAGTCTTCACCGATAAGCAACCGGATCTGAGCCCAGCCAAAAAGGGCAAGATGATCCTGGTGTTCAGCGCCAAGGGTGGCTGCGGCAAGACCACGGTCAGCACC
>CAIYOE010000258.1 GCA_903927775.1 uncultured Micrococcales bacterium
CAGCGCGACCAACTGGTGGTTCTGCCCACCGACACCGTTTACGGAATCGCGGCCGACGCCTTTAGCCCAGTGGCGGTTGCCAATCTTTTGGCAGCCAAGGGGCGCGACCGCCAATCACCGCCTCCGGTTTTGATTTCCAAAGCCGCCACCATGGCCGCGCTTGCCGAATCAGTTCCAGCGGTGGCAAACAAGTTGGCTCAGGCTTTTTGGCCAGGTGCGCTGACCATGATTTTGCGAGCACAGTCTTCTTTGCACTGGGACCTGGGCGAGACCAAGGGAACCGTGGCTCTTCGAGTTCCGGATCACAAGATTGCTATCGCTCTGCTCGAGGAAACCGGGCCATTAGCTGTTTCTAGTGCCAACCTAACCGGCCAACCCGCTGCCACCACCTGTCAAGCGGCTGCCGAATACCTAGGGAAAAGCGTTGAGGTTTACCTGGATGCGGGCGAGAGCCCGAAGGGCGAGTCCAGCACCATTTTGGACCTGACCGGAATCCAAGAGACCACAGACACCGATGGCAACCCACTGGTTACCGGCAAGATTCGGGTGGTTCGTCTTGGTGCGCTGAGCGTTGACCAAATCGCTCTGGTGGCCGGGGATCTGCTTGAGGTGCCAGAGGCAAATGGCTCGGGCGGCAAACCGGAAGCTCAAGGCTAGTGCGCGCCTATCTGCTGATTGCGCTCATCGCGGCAGTAGTTACTTTCTTTGCCACCTGGGCGGTTCTAAAGCTGGCCCACCGGTTCAAGATTTACCCGGCCATTCGCTCGCGCGATGCGCACTCCAAGCCGACTCCCCGTCTTGGCGGAATCGCCATGATGGTGGGATTCGCCAGCGCAATGGGCGCGGCGGCACTGCTGGGTTGGTTCCATTCGGTGTTTATCGACCCCACCAAGGTGCTCACCATTCTGGGATGTGCCGTGGCTATTAGCCTGCTGGGTTTCCTAGACGACCTCTATGACCTGGACTGGACCCTCAAACTGGCTGGCCAGTTCCTGGTGGCTGGGGTTTTGGCGTGGCAAGGTGTGCAGATTGTTTCGCTGCCGATCTTTGGCCTAACCATCGGAAGTTTTGGCACCAGCCTGGTAGTCACAGTTTTCATCACTGTCCTTGTCATGAATGCGGTGAATTTCATCGATGGCCTAGACGGCCTGGTGGCGGGTGTGGTTCTGATTGGAACCACCGTTTTCTTTGCCTACGCCTACCTTCTAACTCAGCGCACCAATCCCACCAACTACTTCAACATCGCCACACTGTTGAGCGCCGGTGTGATCGGGATTTGCGTAGGATTCCTGCCGTTCAACTGGCGCCCGGCCAAGATTTTTATGGGCGATGGGGGAGCGCTGCTGCTTGGCCTGCTCATGAGCGCGAGTGCGCTCACCGTGACAGGGCAGATCGATCCACAGTTGACCACGAACACCAATGCTGTACCAGCATTTTTGCCGTTGATTTTGCCGCTTTCGATCCTGGTTTTGCCGCTGCTGGACTTTACTCTGGCGGTTCTCAGGCGGCTGCAGGCTGGTAAATCACCCTTTGCCGCCGACCGCCAGCACATCCATCACCGACTTCAAGACTTTGGTCACAGTCACCTGGGTTCTGTCTTGGTGTTTTACCTTTGGACGGCACTGATTTCGATCAGTTGCCTATTGCTATTCCTAATTCCGGGCGCCATGGTCGGTTGGTTCTTTGTGCCTGGACTTATCGCAACCCTTACCTACACGGTTTGGCCAGTATTTACCGCACCAAAGGAGACCGCAGAATGACCCAGCACACCCTCGGCGCCAGCCAACTCTTCAAACGAGTGCTCGGTTGGGGTGCCATCCTGATCGGCGGCATCGCGCTTCTGGCTTCTTTGCTCGGCTGGCTTTTGGTTGGTCAAAGGGGGCTTGTGAGCGCGCTAATCGGCGCATCGATGGCGTTTATCTTTGTTTCACTCACTGCCTTGAGCGTGTGGATCGGGGGCAAGTTAAGTCTAGGTGGATTCTTTGGCATGGTCATGGGCGGTTGGCTCTTAAAAGTGGTTCTTTTTTTAGTGTTGGTAGGGGTGCTGAAACGCGCCGCTTTCATCGATGGCCCGACCTTGTTTTTGACCCTGGTTGCTAGCATTCTGGGCTCGTTGGCGATCGACAGCCTGGTGTTTTTCCGGGCTCGTCTGCCGATGGGTGAATAGAAGGAAAAAAAGTTGCCCTGCGGGAAAGAAACTGGGTTAACAGCCTTAAGTTTCACTGTAAACTAATCGCATTAGCCTTGGACTCTCACGGCTAAAGCACGCCGTAAATCGCTCCGCGATTTCCCCTTGCCCAGACACAGGAGTACTCGCCCTTGGTACACGCACTAGACCTGCTGAACGTAGTGGTTGCACACCAGGCGTCTGGAAGCGACTTTGAGTCCCCAAGCATCAACGAGTTTTACCCGCAGGCTGTGCTTTTCGCGGGAACCCCATTTGAGCTGAACCGCATCATGATGATTCGCCTTTTGGTCATGGTTCTCCTAATCGTGGTCTTTTCGCTGTGGGCCGGTAAGTTCAGGTCATCTACCAAACAGGGCAAACTAGTGCCTAGCAAGTTCCAGCTAATGGGAGAAATCTCGTTGGACTTTGTGCGTAAGTCCATCGCACACGACCAGCTAGGTAAGGTAGACGGCGACCGTTTCTTGCCGTTGCTAACCACCATTTTCTTTGTAGTTCTCGGCATGAACATCACCGGAATCATTCCGAGCCTAAACATCGCCAGCACCGCACTGATCGGTCTGCCGCTGGTTTTGGCCATCGCGGCCTACGTGACCTTCATTTATGCCGGTATCCGCAAACACGGCATGGGCTTTTTCAAGTCCAGCCTGTTTCCATCTGGAGTCCCACCGGTTTTCTACATCCTTGTAACGCCGATCGAGTTTCTCTCTACCTTCATCCTTCGTCCGGTCACCCTGGCTCTTCGTCTGACCATGAACATGATCGCCGGCCACTTGCTGCTGGTGCTGTGTTTCGGAGCCACCTCATTCTTCTTCTTCAACGCCGAAGGCTTCTTCAAGGCGTTTGGAGCGGGAACCTTCCTGTTCGGATTCGTATTCACTCTCTTCGAGATGCTGGTTGCGTTCCTGCAGGCTTATGTATTTACTCTTCTGACCACTGTTTACATTCAGTTGGCATTGGCAGACGAGCACTAAAGATCTGGTAAAAACCAGGTTTAAAACCACGGAAGGGAATATCAAGTGGACGTAACTAACATCGCAGCAGGCGTTACCGGAAGCCTCGGAGTAATCGGCTACGGCCTAGCAGCAGTTGGCCCAGGTGTCGGCGTAGGTCTAGTAGTAAGCAAGACCATCGAGTCGATCGCTCGCCAGCCAGAGCTAGCAGCACGCCTTCAGGTCACCATGTGGCTTGGTATCGCATTTACCGAGGCGCTAGCGCTTATCGGTCTTGCAACCCCATTCATCTTCGGCAAGTAATTAGTCAGGACTCCTAAATCATGATGATTTCTAGAATCGTCGCGGCTGCGGCAGAAGCGGACCCAAATCCGCTGCTACCTAGCACCCCCGACCTCGTCTGGTCATCGGTGGTTTTTGCTGTTCTGCTGGTTTTCTTCTGGATCGCGGTTCTACCGAACTTCAAGAAGAACCTAGATGCCCGCACCGAAGCAATCGAAGGCCGCCTAGAGGCAGCCGAGAAGGCTCAGGCCGAGGCAGCCGCCAAGACCGCAAACATTGAGGCAGAGCAGGCAGCGGCTCGCGCCGAGGCTTCGCAGATCCGCGAGAGCGCACGCGCCGAGGGTGCAGCCATTCTGGCTGAGCTCAAGGAGCAGGCTTCCGCTGAGGCAGCTCGACTCACCGCCACCGCAAAGGCTCAGATTGAAGCCGAGCGTCAGGCAGCGTTGATTTCGCTTCGTGCCGAGGTTGGCTCACTAGCCATCGACCTGGCCTCGAGCGTAGTTGGCGCCAGCCTTCAGAACGACAAGATTGCAGCCGGTGTGGTTGACCAGTTCCTGGCCAGCCTAGAAGCCGACAACAAGGCAGGCAAGAAGTAAGCAATGGCAAGTTCAACCAGGCAGTCACTCGCAAGCGCTAAGGCGGCACTCCAGCCGTTGCTTGCCAAGGCAGATCTCGCATTCGCATCGGAACTGTTCGCAGTTTCCGGCGCGGTCGCTAGTTCCGCTCAGCTGCGCAACCTCCTCTCGGACCCTTCCGCCGAGGTAAAGGCAAAGTCGGGCGCGGTCTCTGCAGTATTCGCCAAGGGCGTTTCTGCGGCTGTCCTTGATTTCGTGACCAGCCTGGTTGCACTCCGTTGGTCAAAGGGTTCAGACCTGGTGTCTGCCCTTGAGCAGCTGGGTGTGCACGTTGTTGCAACCATCGCAGTGAAAAACGCAAACATTCAGCAGGTCTCCGATGAACTGTTCACATTCGAGCAGGCTATCGAGGGCGACAGTGACCTACAGTTTGCGTTGGCTTCCAAGTCGGCTACCAGTGAGGCACGCCTTGCCCTGGTAGACAAACTCCTTGGCAAGCAGGCCTCTGCAGAGGGCGCCCTGTTGATTCGTCAGGCTGTATCCGCAGCCGGCAAGCGTCGTGCATCGCTGGTTTTGGCCGGCTTTGGCAAGCTTGTGGCTTTGGTTGCCAGCCAGCAGGTGGCCACTATTTCGGTTGCGCAAGAGCTAAGCGCTGCACAGCTAGAGCGCCTCGGCGCCGCGCTGGCAGCTCAGTATGGCACCGCAATCAAGCTAAACGTTGAGCTCGACCCATCGGTTATCGGTGGCGTTCGTGTTCAGATCGCAGATCAAATCATCGATGGCAGCGTTGCTAGCCGTTTGAACCAAGCAAGACTTTCGCTGGCCTAAAGCCAGTAGAGACCAACCGGAACCTTAGTTTCTAACTAGGCCCAGAAGAAGAGGAACGAGATGGCAGATTTGAAGATCAGCCCGAACGAGATTCGCGACGCGCTGAAGGACTTCGTTGACTCCTACCAGCCAGCCGCGGCTTCGCGCGACGAGGTAGGCCACGTAATCGATGCCGGCGACGGTATTGCACACGTTGAGGGTCTTCCTAGCGCAATGGCAAACGAGCTACTCAAGTTCGCCGACGGCACCTTGGGTCTAGCCCTAAACCTCGACGAGCGCGAGATCGGTGTTGTTGTTCTTGGCGACTTCCAGGGCATCTCGGAGGGCATGGAAGTTCACCGCACCGGCGAAGTTCTATCCGTTCCAGTTGGCGACGCCTACCTAGGTCGCGTTGTTGACCCGCTTGGTAACCCAATCGATGGTCTAGGCGAAATCAAGGCCGAGACCCGTCGTGCACTTGAGCTACAGGCTCCTGGTGTTATGGCTCGTAAGTCTGTATCCGAGCCACTTCAGACCGGCATCAAGGCTATCGACGCCATGATTCCAGTTGGTCGCGGACAGCGTCAGCTAATCATTGGTGACCGCCAGACCGGTAAGACCGCGATTGCGATCGACACCATCATCAACCAGAAGGCTAACTGGGAGTCCGGCGACCCTAAGAAGCAGGTTCGCTGCATCTATGTAGCAATCGGCCAGAAGGGTTCGACCATCGCTGCTGTGAAGGGCGCTTTGGAAGAAGCCGGTGCGTTGGAGTACACCACCATCGTTGCCTCGCCTGCATCTGATCCAGCAGGTTTCAAGTACCTAGCTCCTTACACCGGTTCGGCCATTGGTCAGCACTGGATGTACGGCGGCAAGCACGTACTTATCATTTTCGATGACCTTTCCAAGCAGGCCGAGGCCTACCGCGCGGTATCGCTTCTTCTACGTCGCCCACCAGGGCGTGAGGCTTACCCGGGAGACGTCTTCTACCTACACTCGCGCCTACTGGAGCGTTGTGCAAAGCTGAACGACGAGCTCGGCGGCGGTTCCATGACCGGACTTCCAATCATCGAGACCAAGGCGAACGACGTTTCGGCTTACATCCCTACCAACGTGATTTCCATCACCGACGGCCAGATCTTCTTGCAGTCGGACCTCTTCAACGCCAACCAGCGCCCTGCCATCGATGTGGGTATCTCGGTTTCGCGTGTTGGTGGTGCCGCACAGGTCAAGGGAATCAAGAAGGTTTCGGGAACCCTAAAGCTAGAACTAGCGCAGTACCGCTCGCTAGAGGCATTCGCAATGTTCGCTTCGGACCTGGATGCGGCTTCTCGCCAGCAGCTAGCCCGTGGTGCACGTCTGATGGAGCTTCTAAAGCAGCCACAGTACTCGCCATACCCGGTAGAAGAGCAGACCGTTTCGGTTTGGGCTGGTACCACCGGCAAGCTAGACGAAGTTCCAGTACAGGACGTACTGCGCTTCGAGAGCGAGCTACTGGACTACCTACGCCGTAACAGCCAGATTCTTACCACCATCCGCGAGACCAAGAACCTTGAGAAGGACACCGAGGCGGCTCTAGTAGACGCAGTCGTGGCATTCAAGAAGACCTTTGCAACTCACGAGGGCACCGCGTTGCCATCCGTGAACGTAGAGGCTCTATCGGCAGCCGAAGTCAACCAGGAAAAGATCGTCAAGGGTCGCTAACAGCGATTCAAAAACGGATTTTACTAACCTCAAGAAACTAGGAGAGACATGGGAGCGCAACTTCGGGTCTATAGGCAGAAAATCAAGTCTGCCAAGACGACCAAGAAGATCACTCGCGCCATGGAGTTGATCTCGGCCTCGCGTATTTACAAGGCCCAGCAGCGTGTGGCAGCTTCGGCTCCGTATGCTCGCGCGGTGACTCGTGCGGTTTCTGCGGTTGCTACCTACAGCAACGTAGACCACCCACTAACCACCGAACCTTCGACTATCCAGCGCGCCGCGGTAATTATTTTCACCTCGGACCGCGGTCTTGCCGGTGCGTTCTCGTCGAGTGTTCTAAAAGAGGCAGAGCAGCTAGAGAAGCTTTTGGTTTCTCAGGGCAAAGAGGTTGTTTACTTCCTAGTCGGCCGCAAGGCTGTTAGCTACTTCAACTTCCGTCGTCGCGAGGCCAACCAGGTTTGGACCGGCGGAACCGACCTACCAACCGTTGAAACCGCCCAGGCAATCGCCGAATCGGTTTTGGCAGCTTTCAAGTTCGATTACTCAGAGGGTGGTGTAGACGAGATTCACTTCATCTACAACCGCTTCGTGAGCATGATTGCTCAGGTTCCAGAGGTAGTTCGCCTGCTTCCACTAGAGGTAGTAGAACCAGAAGAGCCAGCTACCGCAGAGGTCTTCCCGCTTTACGAGTTTGAACCAGACGCAACCAAGGTGCTAGATGCGTTGCTTCCGGTTTATGTTGAGACCCGCATTTTCAATGCCATGCTGCAGTCCGCAGCCAGCGAGCACGCAGCTCGCCAGAAGGCAATGAAGAGCGCAACCGACAACGCAGAGAAGCTCATCAACACCTACACTCGCCTCAGCAACTCGGCTCGACAGGCCGAAATTACCCAGCAGATTTCCGAAATCGTTGGTGGTGCCGACGCACTGGCAACCATCAGTGAAGACTAAGAGAAAGTAAAGAGACATGGCCGAGAAGAACGTTCAGGGTCGCATTGCTCGCGTGACCGGTCCAGTTGTGGACATCGAGTTCCCGCACGACGCAATTCCTGAGATCTACAACGCTCTAACCACTCAGATTGACCTGAATGGCGAGAAGACCACTCTGACTCTTGAGGTTGCTCAGCACCTCGGAGACGACCTGGTTCGCGCAATCGCGCTAAAGCCAACCGACGGCCTGGTCCGTGGTGGCCTAGTAACCGACACCGGCTTGCCGATTTCGGTTCCAGTGGGCGATGTCACCAAGGGTCGCGTTTTCAGCGTTACCGGTGAAGTCCTCAACGGCGCACCTGGCGAGAAGATTGAGATCAGCGAGCGCTGGCCGATCCACCGCAACCCACCTGCCTTCGACCAGCTCGAGTCCAAGACCGAGATGTTCGAGACCGGTATCAAGGTCATCGACCTTCTAACCCCATATGTTCGGGGTGGAAAGATTGGTCTATTCGGTGGTGCCGGTGTTGGTAAGACCGTTCTTATCACCGAGATGATCTACCGTGTGGCCGCAAACCACGATGGTGTATCGGTATTCGCCGGTGTGGGTGAGCGTACTCGTGAGGGTAACGACCTAATCGAAGAAATGACCGAGTCGGGCGTTATCGACAAGACCGCACTGGTCTTCGGTCAGATGGATGAGCCACCCGGCACCCGTCTTCGTGTAGCTCTTTCTGCACTGACCATGGCGGAGTACTTCCGCGATGTTCAGAAGCAGGACGTGCTGTTGTTCATCGACAACATCTTCCGCTTTACTCAGGCAGGTTCCGAGGTTTCGACCCTTCTAGGTCGTATGCCTTCTGCCGTGGGTTACCAGCCAAACTTGGCAGACGAGATGGGTCTCCTTCAGGAGCGCATCACGTCGACCCGTGGTCACTCGATTACCTCGCTACAGGCTATTTACGTACCTGCAGACGACTACACCGACCCAGCCCCGGCAACCACCTTTGCCCACCTCGATGCAACCACTGAGCTTTCGCGTGAGATCGCATCGAAGGGTCTCTACCCAGCGGTAGACCCACTAACCTCGACCTCGCGTATCTTGGACCCTCGCTTTATTAGCAAGGACCACTACGAGACCGCGACCCTGGTTAAGGCAATCCTTCAGAAGAACAAGGAACTTCAGGAAATCATCGCCATCCTTGGTGTTGAGGAGCTTTCCGAAGAAGACAAGGTCACAGTATCGCGTGCCCGTCGTATCCAGCAGTACCTATCGCAGAACACCTACATGGCTACCAAGTTCACCGGTGTTGAGGGTTCGACTGTTCCGCTCAAGGAGACCATCGAGGCATTCAGCAACATTGCCAAGGGTGAGTTCGACCACATTCCTGAGCAGGCGTTCTACAACCTTGGTGGAATCGACGACATCATGAAGGCCTACGACAAGATCCAGAAGGAAACCAAGTAATCGTGTCCAACAATCTTCGTGTTGAGCTAGTTTCTGCCGAGAAGGCAGTTTGGTCGGGTGAGGCCAAGATGGTCGTCGCCAAGACCGTTGAAGGCGAGATCGGTCTGCTTGCAGGCCACGAGCCTATGCTAGCGATTCTGGCTTCGGGTGAGGTTCGTATCACCCTGCCAGAGGGCGAGAAGATCTTGGCTAACGCCGCAGATGGTTTCCTGTCGGTAGAGAACAACGTGGTCACCATTGTGGCCCGTAACGCTCAACTGGCTTAGTAGTTCAAGTTGAAAACCCCCACCGATTGGTGGGGGTTTTCGCTTTAAGCTTGCCTGGCGCCTTAGGCGCATTTGGGGCTTGGGCTGCCTCGTGGCCGAGGTTACTCCAGGCGCTTAGCCTTGGCATCCTTGCGGGTCTCGGGTGCCTCGCGGCGGTTAGCAGCTGGAACCCACTTGACGTCTCCGCCGTGCTTTACGTTTGCGTAGCGAGCCATCACGAACAGCAAATCGCTTAGTCGGTTAAGGTAACGAACCGCAGCGATGTTAACTCCGCCGTTTGGCTGACCCTTCTTGGCTGGCTCAGTTCCGTATGCCTCGATGGCGTGCCAAGCGGCGCGCTCGGCACGGCGCACTACGGTGCGGGCCAGGTGAAGACCAGCAGCAAGACCGGAACCGCCAGGAAGAATAAACGAATCCAGGTTTGGAAGGTCCTTGTTGTAGTGGTCAATCGCAGCTTCTAGGGCATCAATCCACTCGTCTCCAACACGTAG
>CAIYOE010000259.1 GCA_903927775.1 uncultured Micrococcales bacterium
CGTTTGGGCGCCTTGCCCGACGATTCCTCGGCCCCGAGGTCACTCAGGTAGAGCACCTAGATACCGCAAACCCAGCCGCAGCTGGCCTAAACACTGCTTACCCGGTCACCCAGACCGTGGCTATTCAACAGATTTCCCCAAACTAAGGAACCAAAATGCCAAACCGCGCCGATGGCCGCACCAGCAACCAATTACGCCCAGTAACCATCGAGCGTGGCTGGAGTGATCACGCCGAGGGCAGTGCCCTGATTAGCTTTGGCGGCACCAAGGTGCTTTGCACCGCAAGCTTCACCGCGGGCGTTCCGCGCTGGAAAGTAGGCAAGGGCGAGGGCTGGGTAACCGCCGAATACGCCATGCTGCCGCGCGCCACCCACGACCGCAACGACCGCGAGGCCGTAAAAGGCAAAATCGGCGGCCGCACCCACGAAATCAGCCGCCTGATCGGCCGTAGTCTGCGCGCCGTGGTAGATGTCAAGGCGCTTGGTGAGAACACCATCGTGATCGACTGCGACGTACTTCAGGCCGACGGCGGCACCCGAACCGCGGCCATCACCGGTGCCTTCGTGGCGCTCGCCGACGCAATCGCCTGGGGCAAGGCAAAGGGCCACATCGCAGCCAAGAGTCAGCCACTAACCGATTCGGTCTCCGCTATCAGTGTGGGAATCATCGATGGCATCCCGCTGCTTGACCTGGCCTACGTAGAAGACGTTCGCGCCGAAACCGACATGAATGTGGTGGTTACCGGTGGCGGCAAATTCATCGAGGTTCAGGGAACCGCCGAGGGTGCCCCGTTTGACCGCGATGAACTGAACCTGCTGCTTGACCTAGCGCTGGAGGGCAATGCCGAGTTGGCTCAGATCCAGAAGGCCGCTCTGGCCAAGGTACTCAAGGCTTAATCGTGCAACTAGTTTTGGCAACGCACAATGCCCACAAAGTGCTAGAAGTCGGGCAAATCCTGGGTGCCTCGCTGCCAGGCCTAGAGGTTTTGGGGTACGACGGCCCAGAGCCGGTAGAAGACGGGACCAGTTTTCTAGAGAACGCGCTCATCAAGGCTAGAGCCGCATTTCAGCACACGGGCCTTCCATCGTTCGCCGACGACAGCGGAATCGCGGTTGAAATTTTGGGTGGCTCACCTGGCATTTTCAGCGCGGGATGGGGCGGCACCCGAGACTCAGTGGCCAACCGCCGTTTGCTTCTGGCGCAACTCGCCGATGTCCGCCCAGAACATCGAGCCGCTTCCTTCGTTTGCACTATTGCGCTGGTGACTGCAGATTCCGAGATTAGCTTTACCGGGATCTGGCCCGGTTACGTGGCTGCCCAAGAACAGGGTGAACACGGTTTTGGTTACGACCCGGTGTTTATCCCCGAAGGATTCGAGTGCACCGCCGCTGCGCTAGAGCCCGAGGTGAAAAACGCACTGAGTCACAGGGCCATGGCGCTTGAGCAGTTGGCAAGCTACCTGGCGGTCGCCGGAGCAGAGCTTTAGTCGTTGCTCACGACAGTTTGGCCGGCATCTTTCAGCGCCTGAGCGTCTGTTAGCGCCTTGTCTTCGCGGCGTGCCTTTAGAGCCTCAAGCGCAATTGGAATGCTGCTTAGAACCACAAAGCCGATTGTGAAGTACTCGATGTTGTGGCGAACGAACTCGATTGAACCCAGGAAAAAGCCCAACAAAGTGATTCCGGTACCCCAGCCAAGTACGCCGATCACGTTGTAGCGAACGAACTTGCGGTACGGCATCTCGCCGATTCCGGCAGCCACTGGAACAAAGGTGCGCATCACTGGCACAAAGTGAGCCAGAATAACCGCGCGAGCACCGTATCGCTCAAAGAACGCGTGGGTGCGCTCTACATTTTTGTGGCTAAACAACTTGGATTCCGGGCGATTAAACAGCGATGTTCCGGCCTTGCGCCCAATGAAGTATCCGGTTTGGTCACCTGCAAAAGCCACCACCGAAACCAGGATGCACATTAGCCAAATCGGCATGTGATAACCGCCAAAGTGAACGGCACCGGTGCTGATCATGAGGCCAACTACGAAAAGCAGCGAGTCGCCGGGCAGGAAGAA
>CAIYOE010000260.1 GCA_903927775.1 uncultured Micrococcales bacterium
GATCCCGCACGTGTAACTCATAGATGCTGGCATCTGTGGTTTTACCACTAAACGCAGGCTTGGTCTCGGTTGCGAAACCAGAAGGATCGGTGACCGATAGATCAACGACCACACCGCGGCCGGAGTTGGCAGTGCTTGCACGCACATAAGGGTCAACGGCAACGTTGACCTTGCCACCAACGTGAACGCGGTAGGCATAGACGGTGCCGTTCTGGTCACCGTTCAGCGTGGTGACCCAAGTGCCGTTGACAGATTTCTCCATGTCCTTGGCGACTCCACCCGAATCAGGAGTGCTGGCGGTGGCAAAGGTCAAAAGCTCGACCTGGCTGGCGGTAGGAGCCCAGACACGAAACGCGGTTGCCTGAGGAGTGTAGGTATTCCCAAGGTCGTTGCCGGTGTAGGTGTAGGCATCGTTGAACGCCTTGGAATCCATAAGTCCGTTCACGCTAAGGGTAATCTTTCCGTAGTCGGGTTTGTTCAGTACATAAGAAGCGCCAATCACCAAATCGGAGTCGAGTTTGAGCGAAAGGGTTGATGAGTTTGTTGCATTGCCAGTTGCTGCCGAAACGCTAACCACCTTGGGAACCGATCCGGCACCGGTGAAGGTAAAGCCGTTGTCGCCGGGAACGATGTCGATCGCTTTGCCAAGGGTTACCTGAACAGTTCTAAAATCCTGAGCTTGGGCGGCCTGAATCGAATAGCCAATCTTAGGTGGCGCGGTGTAATAGTTTGCATCGCCCTGGACCAGCCAAATCTCGGCATTGCCATCGGCATTCCAATCGGTGATGATGCGATCCTTGGAAACATCTTTGGAATCCCAGTTGCCCTTTTTCACAATGAAACCGACATCGAGGCCTGCCGATTTTGGAACGGTAAAGGTACCCACCTGGCCGTATGAGTCCGATCCGGTGAACTGGAAGTCGGCACCTGCGCCACCACCCGTGAACGGCCAAAGCCACATTTTCCAACCGGCGTAGTCACCCGCGTAGCGGTAGTAATGAATAGTTACCTGACGGTCGGCTGCGGCGTGAACCGGAGTAGCACCGATTCCAATGAGTGCCGAAACCATTAGGACAGACAGGGCAACGAATTTACGGGTACGGCCGAGAGCCATTTGTAACACCTTTGTTCAAGAGATGAATGCAATGTATCTTGTGCAAACGCTTACGGCAAAACACCCATGCAGCGCGCCTAGAAGCAAAGAAGGAGGTGCGCTATGCGCACCTCCTTCTTTGTGAATGAGTTACTTGGTGCCGTTCACGGTAGCCGACGGAACCGAGAAGCTGTTCAGGTTCCACTTGGTAAGTAGCGCCTGGTAGCCACCATCGTCCATGAGCGACTGCAGGGCGGCCTGAATTGCTGCGGTTAGCTTGTCGTTGCCCTTTAGGATTCCAACACCGATGAGGCCGCTCTCGTAGCCGTTTGGCGCAGCAGGATCGATAACGAGGTCGAAGTAGCTGCCGTTACCTGCGATCTTTACGGCGTATGCAGCGAGCTGTGAGTCGGCTAGATAGGCGACCGCCTTACCCGAGCGAACAGCGCTCTGCGCGTCTGTGTCACCAGGAAGCGCCAGAATCTCTACAGCAGGCTTTCCGGCCTTCTTGCAGGTGTCGCTCTGAGTGTTCAACAAGTCGATCTCCCAGGTTGCTGACTCTGCAGCAACTGGCTTGCCACATAGGTCAGCCATTCCGGTGATTCCAGCTGCATTGCCCTTGCTTACTAGCAAGCTGGCCCCACCGTTGAAGTAGTCAACAAAGTCAAGAGTCTTCTGACGGTCGGTGGTGTCGCTCATGGAGCTCATGATGATGTCGTGCTTGCCGGCCTTGATAGAAGCAATGATCGTGTCGAAGGACTGCTTCTCAACTTTGAACTTAACTCCAAGCTTGGCGCCAATAGCGTTCGCAAGGTCAACGTCGAAGCCGATTGGCTGGTTGTTCTTGTCGAACATCTCCATCGGTGCGTAAGGGATGTCTGAGGCAACGTTTACGCCACCTTTGTAGGCATCCGGCAGCAATGCCGCCGCCTTGGCATCTACGCCAGCTGCACTAGCGGTCGAAGTCGCGGTGGGGGTAGCCGCGGCACAACCCGCAAGTACCAGTGCGGAAGCGGCAACCAAAGCCGAAAGTCCAACAAACTTTTTCATGAATCTCCTAGTTGATTTGTTTCACCAGACTATTGGATTCAGAGGTGGTTTCAGGCTCGATAACTTGCGGTGTAACGAAATCTTTACAAAACGCTGTTCAAAAACGCCTTGGTTCGCTCGTGTTGTGGGCGGTCCAGGACATC
>CAIYOE010000261.1 GCA_903927775.1 uncultured Micrococcales bacterium
AGGTCGCTTCGGATTGCAAGATTGGTTACTTCTTCGATCTCGCTCTTGGTGGCAGTGCTGAGCGCCTGGGCCCAAGAGAAATCGAGACGAAGGTAACCCGGCTTGTTGTAAGAACCGCTCTGCAGTGCGGTTGGGCCTAGAACCTGGCGCAGGGCCGCGTGAACCACGTGGGTTCCGGAGTGGGCTTGGCAGGCTCCGAGTCGCCAGTCGGCGTCTACCGAGGTAACTGCCGATTGACCGACAGCAACCTCACCCTTGCGAACCAAGACCTTGTGGCTGACCAAGCCCTTGACTGGCTTCTGCACGTCGAGTACCTCGAGTTCAAAGCCATCGCCGGTGATGAAACCGGCATCGCTGTCCTGGCCACCGGATTCAGCGTAGAAGCTGGTCTGGTCCAGCAGGATCTCTGCAACCTGACCCTTTGCGATTTTGTTGCTGGAGTTTCCATCGATGATTAGACCAATTACCTTGGCCTCGGACTGTAACTCATGGTAACCGGTGAAGGTGGTTACACCCTTGGCGCGGAACGCGCTGTAAACCGATAGATCGGTGCCGCCGAGCTTCTTTTCGCGAGCGTCGGCCTTAGCGCGGTCGCGCTGCTCTGCCATAAGCGCCTTGAAGCCATCGCGATCCACGCTAAGCCCCTGTTCCTCGGCGATTTCGAGGGTCAGGTCGATTGGAAAGCCGTAGGTGTCGTGCAGCAAGAAGGCTGCGTCTCCCTTGAGTTGCTTGCTACCGCTGCTCTTGACGGCATCGATCGCCTCTTCAAGGAAGACTGTTCCAGCAACCAAAGTGCGAAGGAATGCTTCTTCCTCGGCTACGGCGGCGGTCAAGATGCGCTTGAAGTCCGTCTCTAGCTCCGGATATGCAGCCTTCATTGCTTCTTTAGAAGCGGTGAATAGCTGGGTGAAGGTTGGTGCCTCAACTCCCAGCAGGCGCATGGCGCGAACTGTGCGACGCAACAGGCGACGAAGGACATAGCCGCGCCCATCGTTAGCAGGTGTGACACCATCGCAGATAAGCATTAGAGCGGAACGCACGTGGTCGGCAACAACGCGAAGACGTACGTCGTCCTCTGTTTTGGCACCGTAAGTCTTGCCCGAGAGTTGGGCGGCTAAATCTAGAACCGGGCGAACCTGGTCGATCTCGTAGAGGTTCTCTACACCCTGTAGCAAGAAGGCTACGCGCTCAAGGCCCATTCCAGTGTCGATGTTCTTCTTTGGAAGTTCACCCAAGATTTCGAAGTTGTCTTTGCCGGTTCCCTGACCGCGCTCGAACTGCATGAAAACCAAGTTCCAGATTTCGATGTATCGGTCTTCATCGGCCTCCGGTCCGCCCTCGCGACCATACGCCGGTCCGCGGTCGTAATAAATCTCGGAACATGGGCCGGCAGGACCGGGCTGGCCGGTGCTCCAGTAGTTGTCGGCCATACCACGGCGTTGAATGCGCTCCAGGGGAATATCGGCGATCTCGCGCCACAAAGCAATCGACTCGTCATCATCCTGGAATACGGTCACCCATAGCAGCTGTGGGTCTATGCCCAATCCTCCGTTATCACGGCTTCCGGTTAGAAACTCCCACGCAAAACCAATGGCCTCACGCTTGAAGTAGTCGCCAAAAGAGAAGTTTCCGTTCATCTGGAAGAACGTGCCGTGGCGAGTAGTCTTACCCACTTCTTCGATGTCTAAGGTTCGCACGCACTTCTGAACGCTGGTGGCGCGAGCATACGGTGCTGGAACCAGACCGGTCATGTAAGGAATAAAGGGAACCATACCCGCAACGGTGAAAAGCAGCGATGGGTCTTCGCTGATTAAGGAGGCGGATGGAACTACGGTGTGGCCCTTGCTAGCAAAGAAGTCAAGCCAGCGGCGGCGAATTTCAGCAGTTTGCACGTGAAAGCGTCCTAGTTGTGATGGAAACCCCTAAGGGGGTTTCTAGTTGGTCTTGTTGGCTGCCTCTGCAGCAATCTCGGCTTCACGTTCGCGGAAGCCATCGCTGACCGCGGCACCAAATTCTTTGGCACGGCGGGTTACATCAGATGCAAGCTCTTTAGCCTTTGGGTTCTCGCGCAGCTGCTGTGCTGTCAAAACGCCAATGCTGATTCCGGCAATGAACCAAATAAATTTTTTCACGTTGTTACCTCATCTACCCTTGAGTTTCGGAAAACAGTTACTTCTTGGCCTTGCCAAAGAATACTGAACGAAGACCAGATGCCACACCGGCAATTTTAACCAGAGGCGATCCCAGAGTGGATGCAAAGAGTGCAACCAATGCACTAACGTTGCCGGTTACTTCGGCTACGTTTTCGGTAATTACGTCTACCTTGGCCAACTGCTTATTCGTGACCTGGACGGTTTCGGTAAGTTCGGTGAGCAGCGGAGATACGTCATCGCCAATGTTGCGAATCGATATCCTCGCTTCGTCGAGCACACGGCCCAACTTGATCAGTGGGACAGCCAAGAAAAGTACCAGTAGCACAAATGCACTGGCCGCGATAATTCCTGCGATGTCTCCGCCGCTCACGCGAACTCCTAACTAGTTGTTAGTACGAAACTACTAGCGAGCTGCGTAGTACTCAACCACAAGCTGTACTTCACAAGTGATTGGAACTTCGGCACGCAAAGGACGGCGCACTAGAACAGCGGTTAGCTTGTCTAGCTGGACGTCTAGGTAACCAGGAACTGGAGGGAGTACGTCTACGTGTCCGCCGGCTGCTGCAACCTGGAAAGGCTCAGTTCCTTCGGACTTGGCGTGGACGTGGATCTGCTGTCCTGGCTTGACGCGCATCGATGGGCGGTCCACGCGCTCACCGTTTACGAGAATGTGACGGTGTACAACCATCTGACGAGCCTGTGCAATAGTGCGTGCGAAACCTGCACGCAGTACAAGTGCGTCTAGGCGCATTTCTAGAAGCTCAACCAGGTTCTCACCGGTTAGGCCTGGAGCGCGCTTTGCCTCAGCAAAGGTCTTACGAAGCTGTGCCTCGCGGATACCGTACTGGGCGCGAAGACGCTGCTTCTCGCGTAGACGTACAGCAAAGTCGCTGTCTGCCTTCTTGCGAGTGCGTCCGTGCTGACCTGGAGCGTATGGACGCTTTTCTAGGTACTTAGCAGCCTTTGGGGTCAGGGCTAGGCCCAGTGCGCGAGACAAACGAGTCTTGCTGCGGGTACGTGTGGTTTTAGACACGTGTTCCTTTCTTAGGATCCGAATGGATCAATAGCTTCTGTTCACAAATTGGAATCGAAACCTAGAGTTGGTTTTGATCTAATCGCCACGGACCATCTGGCTATTTAGATGGTCGCTCCGTATGAGTTCCGCACAGCCGCGAGCGGGTTACTCCAGACGGCAACCTGTCAATACTAGCAGTGCACTCCCGCTATGCCAAGGCTATTTGGCGCCTTTTATCCCCCGAATAATCGCCCTCAGGCGAGCCCAGCGCTCCCCTAGTTCTCGTTCCAGGCCAACATCCTTCGGCTGATAATAATTCTTGCTCGCGGGCTCGCCCGAAACATAACTCTGATGGACGACGGCTTTTGAATCGTCGTGGGGGTAAAGGTAACCGACACCGTTGCCCCTAGATTTAGCAGCGGCATAGTTACTGGAGCGCATCGGTTTTGGCACCGGTGGTTGAACCCCATCTCGAACATCTTGGATCGCAGAATTTATCGCGTTATAGGCCGAATTGCTCTTGGGGGCGAGGGCAAGGTAAATCGTTGCTTCGGCAAGTGGAATCCTGCCCTCAGGCATACCAATCTGTTGAACCATCTCAAAGGCCGAAACTGCTAGCGTCAAGGCCTGCGGATCTGCCAGCCCAATGTCCTCGGCAGCAAGAATCATTAGCCTTCTGGCAATGAATCTGGGCTCCTCGCCTCCCTCAATCATTCTTGCCAACCAGTGAATCGCTGCATCCGCGTCGGAGCCGCGCACACTCTTTATGAATGCGCTGATGATGTCGTAGTGCTGGTCGCCATCGCGGTCATAACGAACCAGTGAGCGATCGAGCGCGGCCTCTATCGCCTCTCGAGTAATTCGAGTTGGGGAATCTGTCTCCGCGGCTTGCGCCATTCGTGCGTTCCCGGCGGCCGCCTCCAGAACAGTGAGCGCCCTTCTGGCATCTCCCTGGGCCAGCGCCACCAGCTGATTCAAATTCTTTTCATCGATGACGAACTCACCGTCTAATCCTCGCGAGTCGGAAAGTGCACGTTCGATCAGATCCTTGACGTTTTGATCTGAAAGTGACTCGAGGGTTAGCAAAAGTGAGCGACTGAGTAGTGGCGCAATCACGCTGAAAGAAGGATTTTCGGTGGTTGCCGCGATAAGAACCACCCATCCGGCCTCCACGCCTGGCAGAAGTGCGTCCTGCTGAGCTTTTGAGAATCGATGGATTTCATCCAAAAAAAGGAGCGTGCCGGTGCCGTATGCGTCGCGTTCCTTACGTGCCGCCAGCATTACCTCGCGGACATCCTTGACTCCGGCGGTAATGGCACTCAGTTCAACGAATTTACGACCGGACTCGCGCGCAATCACCTGTGCCAGAGTGGTTTTACCGGTTCCTGGAGGACCCCAAAGCAGCAGCGATGTTGTCGAAGCCAGCTTTGCCGTGGTTACTCGATTGGCAAGTTGGAGTAGCGGTGAGCCTGGCCTTAGGAGGTGTTCCTGACCCACAATTTCGTTTAGGTAACGCGGTCGCATCCGAGCCGCCAGCGGCACCGCAATGGCAAAGAGGCTCTCGTCTTGGGTCACCCCTTCAGGATGCCATAAAATCTGAGGAGACAGTCCCAGAAGGAGACCCAAGTGGCCAGCAAGAAAAATCAGTATTCGGGCGCCGAGGCACGTTTGAAGGCATACGAAGCCAAGCGGCAGGCACGTGAACTGGTACAGAAGAAACGAAGTGCAGACAACCGCTTCGCTATCATCGTGGCTGCCATCGCGGTC
>CAIYOE010000262.1 GCA_903927775.1 uncultured Micrococcales bacterium
GATTTGGCAAAGCCAACCAAACTCCCGATCCGTATCCTGAGGCGCTTGATCGCGCTTGCGATAAGCGATTTCGAAAACGTCGGAGCAGAGGTCTTCTACCAGACTGCGATCCACTCGCCTGGCGATGAACGCGGCGATGCGAGGCAGGTTGGCCTTGTACTGCTCCGCAAACTGGTCTGGTGTCACTAGGCCAGTGTATTTCGCCTAAAGCAGTTCGGGGCGTGGTCGTTCAGCATTCCGGTGGCCTGCATCAAGGCATACATAGTGGTCGGCCCCACAAAACCGAAGCCAATTTTCCGAAGCGCTTTGCTCAGAGCCTCCGATTCTCGGCTGGTGGCCTTCCACTCAAAGTCCTGCACCGAGGTACTGTGTTGCCCGCGTTCGGGTGCAAAATGCCAAACAAAGTCACTTATGCCGCCGGGCAGATCCAACGCCAATTGTGCGTTCTTGATTGTTGCCCGGATCTTGGATCGGTTCCTGATGATTCCCGAATCGGTCATTAGACGGTCTACGTCGGAATCGGTCATCTGAGCCACCTTGGCCATTTCAAAGTCGTGAAAAGCAGCTCTAAACCCCTCGCGGCGCTTCAAAATGGTGATCCAACTCAGGCCGGCTTGAAAACCTTCGAGTGCGATCCGCTCAAACATGTCGTCGTCGCCGCGAATAGGCACGCCCCATTCTGTGTCGTGGTAGTGGGTGTACAGGTCGTCTCCGTGAGGCCAGGCACAACGTTCGAGGCCATCGGGGTAAATCAGGCTGTGTGCCATTTAGTCTGCGCTCTTGATTCCCTCGAGGGCCAGTAGCCAGCGCTTGGTAGGAATGCCGTCGCCTCCGGAGTAACCGGTGATCTTGCCCGATGCTCCCATTACGCGATGGCATGGAATCAGGATCGCAACCGGGTTGCTGCCCACAGCCCCGCCAACCGCGCGCGAGGCAAGTGGCTTGCCCAAAGCCTGAGCAATCTGCGCATAACTCACAGTTTGCCCGTAGGGGATTAGCTTGATTTGATCCCAAACCGCTCGCTGGAAGTCGGTCCCTCCGGTAGTCAACGGCAGATCAAAGTTTTGGCGCTCGCCGGAGACGTATTCATTGATTTGGCGCAGCGCTAAGTCAACGATGGGGGAGTTTCCATAGGTGGGAGCAACAGGCTGACCCATGTGCACGTAAACGATGGAGTCGTTTTTCACGTAGACAGAGATTGCACCGATTGGCGTGGCAACGTGACCGCAGGAGTCAAAATCAAGATTTAGGTTCATAGTTCAAAAGGTACTTTCCGCCACCGACTCGAGCACAGGTTGCTAGCTAAAACTGTTCAGAACTTGAGGCTACTGTAACTGTGAGGAACTTGGATAAATAGTGAATCTCGCCATCCATGACCCAGTGGATTTTAGGTTCGCCCACCAGCCGCCAACCCGCCCAGGATTCCAAAAGCACGTCTAGAAACGCGCCGACTTCGTTCTCGGTCACGTTTCTGCCCATGCAGGAATGCCTGCCCAGCCCAAAGCCCAGGTGCGGGGTTCTGCCGCGCTTGAAGTCAATCCGGTCCGGATTCGGAAACGCCGATTCGTCGTAGTTTGCCGATAGGAAACTCACGTTCACTGCAGCCCCATCGCTGGTACTGATTCGTTCCATTTTGGGCAAAGGTGTCAGGTAGCGAACCAACTCGCTGATCGCGTTTGCCCGTTGCTCTGGGTTGGCAATCAAAAACTCGCGGTCCTCGACCGATTGCGCAAGGTGCCACATCAGTCCTGTGACCACC